>JAITEY010000136.1 GCA_031281815.1 Desulfovibrio sp.
CGGCCACCATATTTTTTACCAACTGGTCTTCGCTTGCTCTGCGGATTGTCGAATATCCGGCGGGGCCTTTTTCCAGAATCCAAACTTCATTGGGTTCAAGGGCATCAACAAGATACGGCTGGTGTGTTGTAATAAAAACTTGGGATCCGTCTTTACGGCCCGTGGCATGGTCACGAAACTCTTTGACAAGAGATTCTAAAATCTTGTGATATAAACCGTTTTCCGGTTCCTCGATGCAGAAAAAGGGAGGCGGGCTGGGATCCTCCAGCAATAAAAGATAGGCGAACATCTTCAATGTGCCATCGGACATCTGCTGAGCATAAAAAGGATCCTGAAAGCCTTTGTCATTGAATCGGAGCAATAAACGGCCATCGTTGGTTTTTTCTGTATCAATTGTGTTAATTCCAGGAATTTTTCCCGCAATTTTTTCAAGAATGGTTTGAAATTTTTTAGGGTGTTCCCGTTCCATGAACTGCACAACATTGCCGAGATTATCACCGTGCATATTCAAATGTTTTTGCGGGCCGGCAAGCGGCAGGCTGCGGGCGGCGTCAGGGGTAAAATAACTTAAGTACCAGCCTTCAATAAAGCGACGTAAGGCGGAAATTCTAGGATGTTGCTTCAGCGCGCCCAATGTCGCAATACCGAGCTTGCGCTTATCTTCCAGTTCCACCACTTCGGTTTCCCTGGATTCCTCGTTCCCCGCACCGGTTTCAATATTTTTTATGTACGAGGGCAAATGAAAATCTGTGTCGGGTCCTTCGTCAACGCCTTCGTGGTCGCCTTTCCAGGCAAGTCCTTTACCATTCTCCAGGATCAGAAAGGAAAACGGCCGGCCGTATTTTTGCCCTTTCCGGCGTTGTCTGAGTCGCTCTTTGAACACATAGGGACGCTCGGAGGCATCAAGCGCGATTGCGAGTTCATAGGTGAGGGGTCGCGCATTGCCGTCTTCTTTGTAATACATTTCGAATTCAATCGGGCCGTTTTGAGCCTGCGTTCGTATTTTTGAAAATCCCCCTCGTCCTCGTGTATCGCACGCTTCTTCAACTCCAAATTTCAGGCAATCAGACAGAAAGCCGAAAGCATCAAAAAGGGTGCTCTTGCCCACGCCGTTTTTTCCGATGACCGCCGTCATGGGCGTAAGCGGCTCGGCACTTTGTTGATTCCACAGCCGGCCGAGTGTAATATCTTGCAGCACTCTAAAATTTTTAATGCGAAAACCTTCTATCTTGGCCATTGTTCAATGCCTTTCGATGTTCGATAAATCATAATACCTTATCGAATTCCGTCGATGCGGAAAAAGACTGTCCGACCTTTATTGCATCGGCGGACAGAGAGAAGCGGAAAAATTCCGGCGCTTCAGTTGATATACACGCCGCCGTAGAACCGCTGGTCATCCAGAGTCTTGCCGGTGCCGCGCACAACTGTGGTCAGGGGGTCCGAATCAATGAGAATATTGAGGCCCGTGCTTTTGTGAATCAACGTATCCAGACCTTTGAGCAGAGCGCCGCCGCCGGCCAGCAGAATGCCGTTGTCCGCGATATCCGCCGCCAGTTCCGGCGGGGTCTTTTCCAGCGCCTTGTGCACCGCCAGCAGTATGGCCCGCACAGGATCGGTCAGGGCTTCGCGCACATGGCCGTCCGTCACCCGGACGGAACGCGGCGTGCCGGAAACCATGTCCTTGCCGGATACTTCCACCACAAGCTGCTCCGGCAACGGAAACGCCGACCCGACGGCCAGCTTGATGCGCTCGGACATGTTCTCGCCGATGAAAAGCTGAAATTCATTCTGAAAATATCGCTGTACGGCCGTATTCATGGCGTCTCCGGCCACGCGGACCGATTCCGCATAGGCAATGGCCGAAAGCGAAATGACGGCGACTTCGGTCGTGCCGCCGCCTATGTCCACCACCATGTTGCCCAGGGGCATGTGGAAAGGCAGTCCCGCGCCGATGGCCGCGGCCATGGGTTCCTCGACCAGCCGCACATTGTTGGCGCCGGCCTGTTGCGCGGACTCCACCACCGCCCGTTTTTCCACCTGGGTGATGCCCGTCGGCACGCAAATCACAATGTTCGGCCGGGCCAGGCTGAAACCGGCTATTACCTTTTTGATGAAAAAGGCGATCATCTGCCGCGTGACCTCAAAATCCGCAATGACGCCGTCGCGCATGGGCCGTATGGCCTTGATGCTTTTGGGCGTACGGCCGAGAAATTCCTTGGCTTCCCTGCCGACGGCCAGCACATGCCCGCGTTCCGCGTCCAGGGCCACTACGGACGGCTCGTTCAGCACTATGCCGTTCTGCCTGGTGTAGAGCAGCGTATTGGCGGTGCCGAGATCCATCGCCAAGTCTTTGCTGAACATGTTGAAAAGTTTACGGAACATGCTGTCGTGCGCTCACTGTTGTCGTGCTCCGCGGTTGTCGGGTCCGGCGGTGCCGGGTTCCGCAAGTGCATGCGCTCTGCGTGTTGGCGCATACTATACGCAGGCCGCCGTATCTGCAAGGAAAAAGCGCATGCGCGGCTCACTGCCGCGGCGTGTCGCCTCCGGCGTCGGGCTGGGCGCTTTCCGCTTCCCGGTGCAGGTCGCGCAGGCGGCTTTTGACGAACAGGTTCTCCAGAAAAAGCGCCATGTGGTCGGCCGCCATGCGTATGAAATCCTGCATGGCGCCGCCGACGCGCAAGGGCGTCTCATGGGACAGACACAGCACTCCGCGCGTTCGCCTGTGAATGACCAGCGGCTGGGCCGACACGGTGCGGAACTGCGGCAGCCCGGCCTCCCGGCTCAGGAGCGGCGTTTCGGACAACCCGTCCGCACCGCTGCCGTGCAGGGGCGCGCCGTTGCGGAACACCCAGCCCACAACACCGCTGCTCATGGGAAAAAGCGGGGATTGCCCGCCCGGCCGCAAAAGCCGGTCGCTGTTCTCGCCTTCGACGCTGTAGCTTTTTCCGTCCGGGCCGCGCGTGCAGAGCAGAACATAGGAAAAACCCGTCAAGCCGGACATGAGTTCCAGGTAGCGGCGCAGAAATTCCGCCCAACGGGAATGGCGTTTGCGCAAATCATACACGGCGCGCAAGCCGGCATAACAGCGCAGTATCTGCCTGTTCTCCACACTGTCGTCAATGGTTCTGCCCAGGCGGGCGACAAGGTCGGCGAAGAGGTGCAGCATTTTCTGGTCCTGCTCGGAAAAGGAATACTGGCGCTTGCTGTCCACGCACAGCGCTCCTTCCGCGTCCGGCAGGGCGCAGCCCATGAAGGCCTTGATGTGCTGCTCTTCATTCCCGGCGTAATACCCGAGATGATTTTTGCGGCGGTCGAAGTTGGCAACAAGAAGCGGTTCACGGTGGCGCAGTATCCAGCCCGCCAGCCCCATGCCTTCGCGGATCTCGGCGGTAAAATCCAGGCTGTTGCCCAGACTGAAACCGGACGCCGCGTAATAAACGCGGCCTCCGTCCGCGCCGGCGTCACCCGCCGGCAGGAAGAGAACCGCCGAATAGGCGTTCAGCACACTGCACAGTATGCCCAACAGGCGGTCGTAACAGGCAAGCGCGCCCGCCGCCCCGGCTTCGTCCCTGAATTCTTCCGGCACCGTCTTGCCCCCATGTGCGGTCACGACGCACAATGACGATACTGTGTTGCGATACTCTTGTCCACCACAGGCACGCATCAGAATCCACCGCCCCCTTGCGCGGATCAAGGCGCAATGTGCGTACGGATGGAGGCGCTTCTGTCCAAGTACGCTCAAGCCGTATGAACCGTTTTTATGCGTCCCTTGTTAGACATGGACTGTGATCCGATGACTCAAATCAAGCTCGCAGGCACGCTCCAAGCCGTTTGACTCAACGGCAGCGACTGGCTGGCTAGGCAGATGACGCCGCCCATGCCGACCGGCATCCCGAATTTCTCCAAAACGGAAAAATGGCGGATGTCGTGCTTGTCCGGCGAAGCGGTTTTCTTGAACTCCAGAGGAAAGATCGTGCCGTCCTGAACGATCAGCAGATCGACCTCTTTCTGATCCTTATCTCTGTAGTAATAGAACGGCGGGCGCAGGCCGTTGTGCAGCCAGCTTTTGAGCAGTTCGCCCATGATCCAGGTTTCCAGAATGGCGCCGGACATCGCGCCCGCTTCCAGGGTCTCCGGGCTTGACCACTCCGTCAGGTAGACGGCCAAGCCCGTATCCAGGAAATACAGCTTGGGCGTTTTGACCATGCGCTTGGTCACATTGGTGAAATACGGTTCCAGTAGGTAGATAAGGCCGGAAGCCTCAAGGATGGAGAGCCATTTTCTTCCGGTCACAGCCGACACGTCCGCATCGCGGGCCAGTTCGGAAATATTCAGCAACTGGCCGGTACGGGCGGCGCTGGCCCGCAGAAAGCGCAAAAAGGCCATTTCGTCGCCCACCTGGGCCAGGTCGCGCACATCCCGTTGCAGATAGGTCTGCACATAGGAGTTCAGGAATAACTTCCAGTCCAGCTTGGCATCCAGGGCCAAGGCGGGGAATGAGCCGCGCCAGATATGGGCATACAAATCCTTGAGGGACATGGTATCCATCAGACGCGCCCGTTGGGACAGGAATTCCGCGCTCGGCAGAAACGGCCCCTGATCCACCCCGACGCTCGCGCTTTCTCTGCGGGAAAGACCGAGCAGCTGCAACACAGCCACCCGGCCCGCGAGCGATTCCGAGACATTCCGCATCAGTTGAAATTGCTGCGATCCCGTCAGCCAGAAGCCGCCGGCCTTCCGGTCGGCATCCGTCGCCATTTTAATGTAGGGCAGAAGCTGCGGCGCGTACTGAATTTCATCAATGAGCACCGGCGCGGGAAAGCGCTGCATGAACAGGGCCGGATCTTCACGGGCCAGACTTAAAACCAGGGGATCATCCAGGGAAACATAGGCGCGTTCGCTGCCGCCCAAGTGGCGGAGCAGCGTCGTTTTTCCCACTTGGCGCGCTCCGGTCAGAAGCAGAACCGGAAATTGTGCCGCTGCCTTGCTGATATAGCCCTCAAGAGTTCTTGCCGAGTACATAGCTTTTCGTCCATTTTAAAGTATAAGTAAAATATAGACGATTTAACAAGGCGCTGTCAATGACGACAACGCATTTTACACAGTAAGAATTCAGCGAGTAGCGGTTTGCCCGCAACGTATTTCTATCCCTGCGCATACAGCCACATCCTCGGCATCGTGAACATGGACTTGGGCTCATCCGGCTTGAGAGTACTTTTGCGCAAAATGCCGGCCTAAAAGACAGGAAAAATTTTGCAAAAAATTTGATGCCGGTCCTTGTCTGGAACAATAAGGAACTGTTCACTGATTATCTTGAATATTTATGCTGTAGGAGCTCAATAATTTCACTGTGGATAGGGTATTATTTGTAATGATTATTTATGAACAACTCCTAAGGTCTTTATGCAATAGTCTTTGCGCGGCACGGTCAGTGCCCGGACAGGCCCGCGTGTCGCGGGACTCACTTCCGGACAGCCAAAACTCCCGCCAGAGCGGCGGTGACGGTCGGGGCGAGCAGCAGGGCCGCGACCGCGCGCGGAGAGGGAAAATACAGCCGCAGGGACAGAGGCGGGAAGTTCAGCACATCGCCGAGCCGGTCGTGGAGCAGGAAAAGCAGCGCCAGGGAACACAGCCCGCCGGTCAGCCCCAGCGCCGCGCTTCCCGCCGCCAGGGGCAGGCGTATATACCAGTTGTAGGCCCCGGCCAACTGCAGTATCTCTATCTCGTGTTCCCTGGCGCGTACCGCCAGGCGCACGGTATTGCCCACGCTCAAGCCCAGCGCCAGAAGCAGAAAGGTCGTGGCGGGCCACAGCACATAGCTGCCGACCTGTTTCCAGGCTTGCCCGAGTTCGTTCTGCAGCGGCGCTGCCGACACGCGCGCTACCCCGTGCTGGGAGCGGAAATAGGCCGAGGTTTCCTCAAGCCACCGCTCCGGGTCGGGGCCGCTCGGACTCAGGGCCACCAACGCCGTGGCGGGCAGGGGACTGTCGGCCGCCAGAAAAGGAAAGGTCTTGTCCAGATCGCCCCCGGCGCGTCCTATGCGCCGGCCGAGTTCCTCCAGAGCCTGCTCCGGGGTATAGGTTCTGACGGAACGGAAACCGGGCAGATGCACATATTCCTGCCATTGCCGGCGCACAACGTCCATATCCATGCCGTCGCGCCAATATATCTGAAAGATGCTTTCGCCCCGCGCCATGCCGAGCCGGATGTCCAGGGTGGTCAGGAGCATGAAAAACAACCCGGCCAGAAACGAGGTCAAGGTGACGGCGAGCAGGGCGCCCGCCGTGCCCGCCGGGTCCAAGGCCAAATCGGCGATGCCCCGCCCTATGAGACGCAGGACGGTGCGCTTCATTGCCGTTGCCGGGAGTGAACCGTGCGGCCCGCGCCGTCGATGAAAACGCCGGCGCCGGGCCAGTCGGCCGCCGTGATGCGGCCCTTTTCCAGACGCATGGTGTACGCGCCCGGATGCCGGCGCATCAGATCCTCGCTGTGCGTAGCAAACAGCACGGTAGCCCCGTAAGCCTGAAATTGCTTGAAAAGTTCCATAAGCCTGTACGCGAGTTCCGGGTCCAGATTGCCGGTCGGTTCGTCGGCCAACAGCACTTTGGGGTTGACCACAAAGGCCCTGGCAATGGCCACGCGTTGCTGTTCTCCCCCCGAAAGCTCGCCGCATTTGAGGCGGATGCGGTCCTGCAGACCCAGGGCGCGGGTGACGGCCATGACCCGACGTTCAATGTGCCTGGGGGCCAGACCGCGTATCTCCAGGGGCAGGGCGATGTTCTGCTCCACGCTGCGCCGGGGCAGAATTTTGAAATCCTGAAAGACCACGCCCACCTGCCTGCGCAACAGGGGGACGCGGGAGGCCGGCAGTCTGCCGAGATTGATGCCCGCGACGGCGGCCTCGCCCGTCTGCAGGGGCAAGGCCGCGTACAGGATGCGCAACAGCGTGGTCTTGCCCGCCCCGGACGGGCCGGCGAGAAAGACGAAATCGCCCTTTTCCAGGGAAAAGCTCACATCCTTCAGCACAGGGTCGGCGCCGAAGCTGTGGGAGAGACGGCGCACACGGATCATTTACGGCAGAACCTCGATGAGGTAGGCCCGTTCCGGGTCCAGGTATCTGCGGGCCAGTTCGCGCAGGTCGGCGGCCGTCAGGGCGGCGCTTTGCTCCACCAGTTTTCGGGCATAATCGGGTTGCAGATGCAGGGAAACCAGCGATGCCGCCTCGGCCCCGCGCCCGTCCAGACTTTGCCTGCCCCGGTAATAGTCTCCGGTCATGAGATTTTTGCCGCGCTCCAGTTCGGCCTCGGGCAGGAGTTTGTCGCGCAGGTCGGCGGTGATTTTGCGGAAGCCTTCCAGGCAACGCTCCAGGGTGTCCGGCCCGGTGCCGATGTAGAAAATCAGCGCCCCGGTTTTTTCCGCTTTCCAACTCATGGCCGTGACCGTATACCCCAAGCCCTGCTCGTCGCGCAGGTCGCGGAAAAGCAGCCCGCTTTGCCCGCTCAGGATGTTCTCCAGCAAATCCAGCCCGGCTTCGTCTGCGGCGCCGCGTCCGGAAGTGGGGAAGACCATGAACAAATGCGCCTGCCTGCGCTCCGGCAAACGCAGGACAAGTTGCTTGTCCGCGCCCCATACGGGCTCCGGAACGCTGTATTCCTCGGCTGCCGGTACAGGAAGTTTTTGCGCGGCGGCGATTATCGCCGCGCGGTCAAACGTGCCGCAGACGGAGAGCGTCCAGGGCCGCAGGGTCTGCTTGCGCCAGAACTCCCTGGCGTCTTTGGCCTTGAACGACGCTATGCGTTCCTTCTCACCCAACTGCAACCGGCCGTAGGGATGGTTTTTGAAAAAAAACGGGAACATGCGGCGAAAGGCCAGCCCTGTGGGCATATCCTCGCGCATGACGACGGCGGCAATCTGGTTTTCGCGCACCCGCGCCGCCTCGTCTTCTTTCATGGACGGGGTGACCAAGGTATCCGAAAGCAGGCCGAACATGTCTTCGGTAAACCGCGCCGGGCTTTCCAGATGCAGGGAAAAACTCCGTCGTCCGCTTGAGGCGGAAAAGGTCGCCGCGCGGTCGGCGAGGAAATCCTCCACTTCCACGGCGTTCAGGCGCTTGGTGCCTTTGGTCAGCAGACCGGCGGTAAAGGCCGCGAGCCCTTGATCCTTTTCGTCCGGCAGGGCGTCGCCGCCGCTGAACAACATGTTGACGGCAGCGTAGGGCATGGTGCGGTCGGGGATCAGCACCAGTGTGCGCCCTTTGCCCAAGTCCAGGACTTCCGTCGCGCCGGAAGCCGCCTGTTCCGTCTGCCCGCCTTTTTTCGCCGCCTTGGCCGGGGACGGCCATGCGCTTTTCAAGGCGGCGGCCAGACGGGTTTTCCATGCTTCGCCGCGTCCTTCGGGCGTTTCACCGGCGTTTTTGCCTGACGGGCTGCCGGCAGGTTTGCCCGGCGCGGCGCTTTCAGGTTTGCCGGACGGGTCGCTTTCGGGCAGGAGCAGGGCCACGCGCACGAGGTCCGGGTTCAGAAACTCGCGCGCAGCTTCGGTCAGCATGGCCGGGGTCGTTTCGCGCAAGGCGCGCAGGTAATCGGCCTCGCCTTGTTCTCCCCTGTCGAAAAAGGCGAAGTACCCGAGCTTGGAGGCGTATCCGCCCAAGGTTTCCCGCGAGCGGTAGAGGTCGTCCTCAAGGTTCAGCACGGCCCGCGCCAGTTCTTCGTTGGTGAAGCCGTTCTTGCCGGTTGCGGCCAGTTCGCGGCACAGTTCCTTCCAGAACCGCTCAAGTTTGTCTTCGTCCAGAACGGCGTGGATATACAGCATGCCCAGGCGTTCAAAGCTGTAGCAGGCGACAGAGACGCTGTCCGCAAGACGTTTTTCGTATTTCAGCAGCCTGGGCAGACGGGACCCGGCATCGCCTCCCAGGATGTGGGCCAGCACGTCCAGGCGCGGGGAACGCGCATCGCCCATACCCGGCGCGGGCAGGGCGAGAGAGAGGTAGACCTTGTTCCAGGGGCCTTCTTCCGGACTGATGCCGAAGGGCGGGGGCGGTGTTTCGCGGACCGGCCGGGGCGACGTGACGCCGCGGGTGTTGACCGCTTTGCCGAACAGCGTGTCCGCCTCGGCAAACGCCTCCTCCGCGTCCACATCCCCGCACAGCACCAGGAGCATGGACTGGGGTTGATACAGCCTGTCTATGTAGGCGCGTATCTTCTCCGCGCTCAGGGCGCGCACCGTCGACTCGAAGCCGATGATCGGCCGTTCGTAGGGCGTGCCCCGCAAGGCTTGCTCCTGCGTCATGCGGAACAGTCGCCGGCCGGGGTCGTCTTCGCCGCGCTTGAGTTCCGCAATGACCACGTCTTTTTCCGCCTCGAGTTCAGCGGGATCCAGGGAGGGATGGAAGGCCATATCCCGGAGCACATCGAGGCCGGTTTTCCAGTGTTCGCGGGTCATATCCACGATATAGACCGTATAATCGAAGCTGGTGGCCGCGTTGAGGTAGCCGCCCGCTTTTTCCACGTCCGCGGCGGCCTGCCCGCGCGGGCGTTTTTCCGTGCCCTTGAACACCATGTGTTCCAGCATATGGCTGATGCCCGCCTCCTCAGGCTGTTCGTAGGCCGAGCCGGCATGCACGTAGAGGCGCATGGACACCAGGGGGAAACGCCGGTCAGGCAGCACAAGCACCGTCAGGCCGTTCGCCAGGCGGCGCACAGGATGCGCCCCTTCGGAGAAAACGTCGTCCGCCGGACTCTCCGCTCCCGCCGCGCCCGCGGCGGGACGCGCCTCGCCCTGCAGGGGCGGCTGCTGCGCCGCCGCCGGAAAAACCGAATATACGGTCATAAGCAACCCCGTGATGAGGTGGATGAATAAACGCATAGCCGCTCCGTTCGGATATCGGGCGCGCCGGTTTTGCCCGGCGCGGTCCGGGTATTGCGCGGGGGGCGCGGCCCTCCGCTTGTGTGTTTGGGTGTCGGTCCTGATACTGCCGGTGTCATTCCGCATCAAAAATTTGTGGTGAAACGCATTTGCTGCGACGATTCAGAGGAAAATTTGTTCTGCCGGCAACGGTGTAGGGAGCGGCAACGGCGCCTGCGCAAACCGGCGTCTCTTTCCTCACTCTGCATCATGATTGCAGGAAGTATGCTTTTCCAGGAACATTGCTGTTTCGAGAGGAGTGTCGGGATATTTTGTGCCCAGGCGATACCCTTGAATAAATTGTCGGGGATTAAAAAGGAAGGCCGGTATAGAAATGCAGAGCAGGAGAAAAATCCTGATTCCGTTCAACAGCCAAGTGATGCAGTGAAGGAAGACCGCCAGGATCAGCATGAGGACAATCAGGCCGAGCATGCCGGCAAGAAGATACGCAAAGCCTGTCCATATGATGTCCATAACGGCAGGAGAGTATGGCATGGAGGCGAAGATTGCAAGCAATTTCCGCCGTTGTTTTCACAGCGGTTGTTTGCACTCCGGCCGGCACTGAGCAGCACCTCCCAAGAAAAAATGCCCGCACAGCCGTTGCCGATACGGCGCAAGCTTTGCCGCAGGCCGGCTTTTGAATGACTTTTATTGGTATATCAAACGGTAGTAGGCGTACTTCATTCCGGACACCCGGTTTTCATCAGATGCAACCCTGCCGGGTCCGTGGGGAAACCCACGCCGGCAAGGGCATGCACGCACAGCGCCAAGGGCGACACATAGCCGCCGCTCCAGTCCAGAATCAGCTTCATGCGGGCCGTTGCCTCCGTTGTGCCGGACGGCCAAGTTTCAATGTGAACAAAGAACGGGCGGGCGTCTAGAGAACGAACCCCTTTTTTACCCGCTTTTCGCCAAGGCAGTGAAGAGCTTTGCCTGATTCGTTCCCAGGCGGCGAGAAACTCGTCGCCCCGTGCGTCGAGGCATGCGAGGCGGAAACATTCCCGCTCCGCGTCCAGGCTCTGCCGGGATAGGGGCAGGGCTTCCGCGGACAACACCGTCAGTCCGCGCGGAAGGCCGGCGTTCAGGGCGGCAGGCACATCGGGCACGGAACAGGACGCGCGCAGATACAGGGAGAACCATTCGCTTTCGCTTTCCACGCCTACCGGCAGAGCGCGTCCGAACGACAGCAGCGGCAGGGGATGAAAGCCCCGGCTGAAGGCAAGAGGCACTCCCGCCCGGCGCAGGGCCCTGTCGAAAATACGCTGTATTTCCAACTGGCTGAGATAGGCTGCCGGTCCCAGGCGGGAATAGCGGACCAGGATTTGCGCGGCCTTTAACACGAGATGTTCGGGCAATTCCGGCGGCTTTTGCCGGCCTGTCGCGCCGGCTGCGGAGCCGGCAATGCCTGCGGGAAGGCCGATACCGGCAGGGTCGGGAGATGCCGCGGGGGCTTTTTTGTCCTTGACGCCGATATGGTCGCGTTGCGGCCGGTTCAGCTTGACGCCGTAGCGTTCCGTCCGGCCCGGCAGTTGCTGCAGACCGGAGGAGCGTCCCGGCACGCCGCAGACACCGCAGCCGTTGCAGGCCGCGTAACGGCAGTCGGGAGTGGGCAGGGCGCGCAGCGCCCTGTCTTTTTCGCGGCGCAGGAAATCCTCCGAAACGCCGCTTGCCAGATGGTCCCAAGGCAGCGCCTCGTCGGGCGCGCGCTCCCGCGTGTAGTCTTCCGCGTTCAGCCCGAGTTCGGACAGGGCTTCCAGCCAAGGCTGCAACGAAAAGCCTTCCTTCCAGCTTGAGAACAACGCGCCCTTGCGGTAGGCGCGTTCCACGACATCGGCCGTCCGTCTGTCGCCCCTGGCGAGTATGCCTTCCAGCAGACTCATTTCCGGGTCGTGGCCGCGCACGGTGAGCAGTTTTTCCTTTTTCGCCGCATCCAGCACGAGCTTTTTGCGCCGGCGCATTTCCTCCAGGGATATCTGCGCGTCGCGTTGAAAGGGCGTATGAGCCTTGGGCACAAAGGGGGAAAGGGAAGCGGTGACCCGCAGGCGCGCGGATCCCGGCCCGCCGGCGTCCCGCGTTTTGCGGCAGAGATCGAGGATTGCGAGCAGGTCTTCATCCGTTTCCGTCGGCAGACCGATCATGAAATACAGTTTGACCTGCCGCCAGCCGTACTC
>JAITEY010000187.1 GCA_031281815.1 Desulfovibrio sp.
ATCCTTGAAGTGGGCGACGGCGTGGTGGAAGTGCGCGCCACCAACGGCGACACCTTCCTCGGCGGCGAGGACTTCGACCAGCGCATCATCAACTGGCTGGTGGACGAATTCAGGAAGGACAGCGGCGTGGACCTCTCCAAGGACCGTCTGGCCCTGCAACGCCTGAAGGAATCCGCCGAAAAGGCCAAGAAAGACCTCTCCACGAGCATGGAGACGGAAATCAACCTGCCTTTCATCACGGCAGACCAGACAGGCCCCAAACACCTGCTTATGAAGCTCTCCCGCGCCAAGCTGGAGTCCATGGTGCAGGATCTTGTCCGGCGCACGGTGGAACCCTGCAGAAAAGCCATGGCCGATGCCGGCGTGTCCGCTTCGGAAATCAACGAAGTGGTGCTTGTCGGCGGCATGACCAGAATGCCTCTGGTACAGAAATCCGTGCAGGATTTCTTCGGCAAGGAACCCAACCGTTCCGTCAACCCGGACGAAGTTGTGGCCATGGGCGCAGCCATACAGGGCGGCATCCTGGCGGGGGACGTCAAGGATGTGCTGCTTTTGGACGTCACGCCGCTTTCGCTGGGTATCGAAACACTCGGCGGCGTCATGACCCGCCTTATAGAGCGCAACACCACCATACCCACGCGCAAGAGCCAGATATTCACCACGGCCGCGGACAACCAGCCGTCGGTGTCCATCCACGTTCTGCAGGGCGAGCGCAACATGGCCGCGGACAACATGACGCTCGGGCGCTTCGAACTGACGGGCATCCCTCCGGCGCCCCGCGGGTTGCCCCAGATTGAGGTGTCCTTCGACATAGACGCCAACGGCATCGTCAATGTTTCCGCTAAAGATATGGGTACCGGCAAGGAGCAGACCATCCGCATCACCGCCTCTTCCGGACTTTCCGAAAGCGAGATTCAGCGGCTGATCAAGGAAGCCGAAGCGCATGCCGAGGACGACAAAAAGAAACTGGAACTCATCGAGGTGCGCAACCAGGCGGATTCCTTGATTTACGCCACCGAAAAATCGTTGAACGATCTGGGGTCCAAGGTGGACGCCGCCCTGAAGGCGGACATTGAAGCCGGCACGGCCGCCCTGAAAAAGGCCGTGGAAGGCAACTCTGCTGATGCTATAAAGAGCGCCATGGATACGCTTTCCAAAGCTTCGCATAAGCTCGCGGAGCAACTGTACGCGCAGAAAGCGGAGGCCGGCGGGGCAACGGGCGGGCAACCCGGCGGAGCCGCCGGGGCAGGAGCATCCGGAGCCGGCAAGAGCGACGACGACGTGGTGGATGCGGATTTCACCGAAGTGAAGTAGACAGTCTCGTCGCGAGGCGTCTTTTGTCCTCTGTCGTTTTTTACGCTTCCGGCGGCCGGGGCGCGGCCCCGGGTCCTCGGCCTGAGCCGGCGCAAGGCCGAACATTGAAACATTGCAATGTTGATGTATATGCCTCCGGCGGCCGGGGGAAATGATTTCCCCCGGACCCCCTCATCGGGGTTGATGCGAAATTTATACGGTACACGTTACTATAGGGGCATAAGGGCAGCCGATGGAAGGGATGGAAGGCCGCCGCGTGTTTCTCTCCCTGTCGGGAGGGGTGGATTCGACAACGCTCTATGCCTTTCTGGCGGCGCAAAAAGCGCTCGTGACGCCGGTTTTTTTCCGCTATCCTTCCAAGCATAACGACATGGAACGGGCGGCCGCCGAGAGGGTAGCCGCCCGTTATTGCGGGAACGCCGGCGCCGGGCCGCGCCAGTCGCGGCCTTCCCTGTCCCGCACCGCAGAGAGCCGGGCTGAATCCCTGTTGCAGGTGGACCTTTCCGACGTGTTCGGCGGCCTGCATTCGAGCCTGTTGCGCGGCGGCCCTCCCCTGCCGGAGGGAGAGTACAGCGTGGAAAACCTCGGGCAAACCGTCGTGCCGGGGCGCAATACGGTGTTTCTGGCTGTTTTGGCGGCGCGCGCCGAGTCGGCGGAAGGCGGCAAATGTTACGCAGCCCTCGGCGTTCACGGCGGGGATTATGCCGTCTATCCGGACTGCCGGCCCGAGTTCATTGAGGCGGCGCGCCGGACCATCTCTCTGTCTTCACAAGGAAAAGTCGAACTGATCGCGCCTTTTACGGGCATGAACAAGGCGGAGGTGGTACGTCTCGGCCTGGAACTGGGCGTACCTTACGAACTGACCAAGTCCTGCTATGCGGGAGGCAATGCCCCCTGTCGCGTCTGCCCGACCTGCCGCGCCAGAGAAGAAGCCTTTGCCGCCAACGGCGTGGTTGACCCTCTGTTGCAGCGTTGAAAAGGCTGTGCCGGCCTATTGTTCCTCCCGATACGGAGTTCAGGAAGCTGTTCAGGTTCCGCCGTGTCGGGGCAGGTCACCGGGCCGTATGTTCTCCGGCGTTCGCGGTCGCGCGGCCGGGCGCTCCCTCCGCCGCGCGGCATGTTCCGCCGGCGCTGTTTTCCGTTGCGCACTCCGCGGCGGCCTCATGGTCCTTGACAATACGGTAGGCAATGCCCATGCAGCATTTGGGGGAGTAGTACTCCGGCTTGGCAATGCGCATGGCTGCGATGCCGAGGGCGAGTATGCCCGCAAGGATGAGAAACGTCAGCATAAAGAAACCTCCTGCCGACAGAATTACGCCGATTCAGCGTTGTCGGCCGTATGACCTGCCGTACTATACTTTTTGCGCGGGAATCTCAAGGATGGATTACCCGGCGCTTCCTCAAAGAATTTTTTTCGTTCGCAAGGGGTGGACTTTGCAGGCGCCGGAGCTGAAAAGACGAACCAGCCCGGCAAATGCCGGAGTTTTCTCATGGTTGTGAATGTCGGCCGCGGAAGCCCATTGCGCCGTCACCACAAAAGAATTCGGGTCGCCGAGATCCTGCAGCAGCGCATAGTTCCTGTTGCCTTCCATTGCCCTGCCGAGCGGGATCAGGGTTTTCATTATCTGAAGAAATGCGTCGCGATGTCCGGGTCTTGTGCGAATATGCGCCGTAGCGTGTATGTCCTGTTGCATGTTGTGCTCCTTGCCCGCTTGCGGTGAAAGAAAATCGGGTCCGTGCCTCCGTGAAACCCCGTGAAGGGCTCCGGACCGAATCCGGATGCATCCTTTACGGCTGCAGTTTGAACCGTCGACATCTTATACTATAACTGCAAGCGGCCGTGATGTCGCACAGACGACAGCTTGTCCACGCGGTGAATACGGATATTCGCGTCCCGCAACATGAGGGACCGCCGGTAAAAGGCGGCACCGGAACCCCTTTCGCGCGTGCGCGTTCAGGAGTATGGAGAGCCGCCTGCTGCAGGCACGACAACGCGGCTTTGCCTGCGGGCACGGAACGTGCTATGCACGGGGCAGGCAACAAGAGGGGAGGTGCGCCGTGATATTCAATGTGCGTTTCGACACCGGGGCTTTGCCGCCCCTGCTGTTTTCCGCGGCCCTGTTCGCCGCGCCTTGGGTGCTGGACGGCATAGGTCGTCCCATGGACGGGAACGAGGCGGAAATCATCATGGCCGCCGGGGGCCTGGGCTTTCTCTAGTCGGCTCTGGCCTTCGTACAGCGCAAGGACAAATGATGTTTCAATCCGCAGCCGGTCCGGTAAGAAAGAACGCCGGCAAGTGCCGCCCTTGACGACCATGCCCGACACAGCGAACAAGCGTGTGCGCTTCAACGCCGAAGAAGGAGCCGCCCGCCTGGACGCCTTTCTTGCCCGGCACGCGTTGTGCGGGACCGCCTCCGGGTCTTGCCCCGAGAAAACGGCGGAAAACGGCGCAGAACGCGGGACCGCCCTTGCCGGAGTCGGGGCTCTTTCAAGGGAAACAATCAAGAAATTGATCCGCGCGGGCAAGGTCATGGTCAACGGAACAATCACCATGTCTCCCAAAGCGCCCGTACCTGCCGGAGCGGAGATTGAACTCGCCGTGCCCGCCCCGTCCTCTTCGCTTGCGCCTGAAGCCGGTCCCCTGAGGATACTTTACCGCGATGCGGCCCTGGCCGTCATCGACAAGGAAGCCGGACTGACGACGCACCCCGCCCCCGGTCGCCCCGAGGGCACACTGGCACACAGATTACTGTTGTATTTCCCCGAACTCGCCGCCGCGGAAGGGCCGCGCCCCGGCATAGTGCATCGGCTGGACAAAGACACAAGCGGCCTGATGCTCATTGCGCTGAACGAAGCGTGCCGTCTTGCGCTGGCGCAACGCTTTGCGGAGCGCAATATTTTCAAGGAATATCTGGCTCTTGTATACGGCGTGCCGAAGCCGCCGACCGGCCGCATCAACGCGCCCATAGGCCGGGATCCCGCGCACAAGACCCGTATGGCCGTAACGGCTTCAGGCAGACCGGCCGAAAGCGCCTACCGCGTTCTGTACGCCGACCCCGCGGGGCGCTTCGCCTTGACGGCCGTGCGCATTTTCAGCGGACGCACACATCAGGTGCGGGTGCATATGCACTACATCGGGCATCCGTTGGTCGGTGACGCCTTGTACAAGGACCCGCGCCGGGTCGCCTCCGGAAAGCTCCCGGCACATCCGTTCAGCGACCGCAAACTTGCCGACACCTTTATGCCGGGACGGCAAATGCTGCACGCCCACAGGCTTTCCTTCGTCCATCCTTTTCCTGAAGCGTTGAACCATACGGTCCTGCGGGAACAGTCGCCTGCCGTTGCAGGAACGGGTGACGGGGCAAGTGACGGCCCGGGAGTGGGCGCGTTCTGCCGCATATCATGCCGGTCAACGTCGCTTTCCGCTACGGGCACCGACGCCGATGCCGACGCATCCTGCCGCATAGCCGGCCGGTCGACGGCGTTTTCCGTTACGGGCGACCGCGCAGGCGACGACACCGATGCCGGCGCGGCGTCGGGCCTTGAGACGGGGGAGCCGGAACTGTGTTTTGTCTGTCCTCCCCCCGGGGATTTTGCGGGCTGTGCCCTGTCCCTTGCCCGGCGTGCGTTGCGCGTGGTGCTGACCGGGTCGCCGGGCTGCGGCAAGTCGTCCCTCTTGGCTTTGTTCGCGGAAGGGATGCCGGTATTCAGCGCCGACCGGACAGTTACCGAACTCTACGCCGCGGGCGGCGATGCCGCGTACCTGTTGCGGGCGCGTTACGGGGATCGTTTTGTTCCACGCGCAGGTGCGGGCGTTGACAAAAAAGTCCTGGGGGACGCCATGCGCGCGGATGCCGGGTTGCGCCGAGAGGTGGAAGCCCTGGTGCATCCCCTGGTAAACCACGCTCTGGAGGAGTTCCGGACGGCATGCGACGCGCAGTGCCTGCCCTTTGCTGTGGCCGAGATCCCCTTGTATTTCGAAACGGGCGGAAAACGCGACAAGGAGGATGTCGTCACCGTCGGGGTGTATTGTCCGTTTCCGATTCGACGCGAGCGTCTGATGCGCCTGCGCGGGTGGTCCGATGCGGTGATTGCGGGCATGGAATCCTGGCAATGGCCGGAGGACAAGAAAACGGCGGCCTGCGATGTCGTGGCGGACAACAGCGGCTGCCTGGAGGATCTTGCGAAGGAAGCGCAACGTGTTACGGTTTTTTTGAAGGAAGCGCGGACTGCGCGGGATGCGGCGCTCGCGCGCATGTTCGCGGCGTTTTGGGACGGCCGGAAAGAGATTGTCGCGTGTAGCCCGGAGCGGTCCGTGGGGATGCGCGGGCGCTTCGGTCCCCGGAGGAACGCCGGCGCATGACGGGCACAGGACGCAACGGCGCGCGGCGGGTAGCTGTGCTGGGCAACTGCGTCGCGAACCGCTTGAGTTTCCTGCTGACGTTGCATCCCGACTTTGCCCCGGCGTATGAACTCGTCCCTCTCCCGATGATTCATACCCTGCGGGGCAATGCCGGGGAGTTGGATGCGGCGGCGCGGACAGCGTTGCGTTGCGACGTTGTCTTCAGCCAGCCCCTGTTCGACTTCGGCCCCTGCAACACCGACGCCTTGCGTACCGTGTGCGCGCGAGGCCGGGAATTCTTCGTCTTTCCCACGCCGAATTTCGAAGCATATTTTCCCGATGTCGTCTTTCCCGGCCTTCCGGACAAGCTGCATTTTGCCCCGCCCTTTGACTGGCACAGCAGCATTGTCCTCGCGTGCCGACTTCAGGGCATCGACATTTCCGAGGTGGAAAAGCTGTATCTGAACCACCCGCTGTTCAGGGAAAAGACAGTGCGCCCCGGCGTGGAACGGGCTCTGGAAAACTGCGCGAAACGCGACAGGGGCGTCGATCTTCCTCTATACCCGTTTATCGAAGAGCATTATGCGGAAACTCGGCTGTTTTATTCATGGCTGCATCCGTGCGAGGAACTTCTGAACCACATGCTGAACGGCATGTTCCGATGCATGGGTCTGCCTGTTCCGGCGACGCCGCTTGCCGGCAAGGAGCACGGCTTCGGCTTCAACCGTTGGCCGTTGCCGATACGGGCTCATTCCGTGTTCCGTTTTGCAGAACAGACGTATGTTCTGATTGCGGGGAAACGCTGTTCCATCGAGGACACGGCCATGTCCTATTACATGTTTTACGACTTTCACCCCGATGTGCCGGAGCGTTACCGGCATAATGCCGGCCTCGGATAAAGGCCGTTGCCGAATCGCGCAGCTTGCTGGATTGCCGTGGCCGAGCGGCTCTAATTTCGGCCTTTCGCGTTTTTTATGGTTGAGGAAAGAAAAGGGTAGGAACTTTGCGTATATCCCATCAAGGATATCCTCTGCCGCGTTAGGCGCGGCAATACCTTGGTCCCACGCTCTGCCGGCGGTTTGCGGCTGCTTCAGTACGCGTGAAGCAGCTTCTGTGAGATCGGAAAGCAAGCCTGCGCGCAAAAAAAACTGGGGACTTTTAAAACAGTTTTGGCCTTTCAAAGAGTATTGCGGCAAAACCAAGGTCAAGATAATACGCAGACCTTATTCGGTATTAGCCCATGTCTAACAAAGTGTCGAAAAAAATTAGTTAAATCAGCATATTAATTTTTCATCTGGCACAACAAATTCGTATAACATACTTAATTTTCATACTTTCGTGTGTCCCCTGGCCGGGTGGTTATTCCCAAGCTGCGGTATATCGCCAATACTTCTGCAGGGGCCTGCACGGCCTTGCGTATGTGTAAGGTTGTGCCGGCTGCTTGCCTGAAGCTGCAAGTAAC
>JAITEY010000144.1 GCA_031281815.1 Desulfovibrio sp.
TCGGAACATTACCGCGTTGATTGTGTACGCCTCCGGCGGCCGGGGCTCCGCCCCGGACCCGGCAGGGGGAATGATTCCCCCTGCACCCCTCATTCTCGGGATTGACCGTGTTTACGTCCGGCGACGTTGAGGATTGACTGTGTTTGCATTCGACGACATAGAGGCGCGCAGGGCGGAGTTGGCCGCGCTGTTGTACGAACGTTCGTACATGGAAGGCGACTTCACGTTGAGTTCGGGGCGCAAGGCCTCGTATTATTTTGATTGTCGCCAGACTTCGCTGGACCCGGACGGAGCTCGGCTCATCGGCACGCTTTTCGCGCACATGCTGCGCGATACGGAAGCGCGGG
Source organism: Desulfovibrio sp. (assembly GCA_031281815.1). Lineage (GTDB taxonomy): Bacteria > Desulfobacterota > Desulfovibrionia > Desulfovibrionales > Desulfovibrionaceae > Frigididesulfovibrio. The sequence continues at coordinate 348 of JAITEY010000144.1, forward strand.
CCATAGCCGGGATGACTCTGGGCGCGGATCCTCTGCTGACGGCGACTTCGTTGGCGGCTCTGGCGCTGGGCAGGCGGCTGCCCGCGCTGATCGTGCGCAAGGAGGCCAAAGGTCACGGTGCGGGGCGCAGGGTGGAGGGGTTGGCCGGCGTGCGTCCCGGCGACAAGGTAATTATGCTTGAAGATGTTGTCAGCACCGGTGCTTCCGTGTTACAAGCCGCTGATACGATTGAGGCGGAAGGACTGGAGGTGCCGGCCGTGTTCTGCATTCTGAACCGGGAAGAGCCGGGCGGCGCGGAAGCCTTTGCCGAAGCCGGCAGGGAACTGCGTTCCCTGTTCACCCGTTGTGAACTGCTGGATCTGGCGCGGTCCGCGAGATGCGCCGGGGCTTTGTCCGAAGCGGGATGCAGGGGGATGCGGCCCCCCGGGTGAGTTCCCCGTTGAACAGCGCAACGCGCAAAGACGCAGATGGCCCATTGTTGCGACAGGTATACCCGGAAACCCGGCGCAGCCCGGCGTCAGCGAACGCCGGGAGACTTGCGGACGCGTCTGTTTTTTCTTTTTTCCCCGGCATATGTTTTCTTGAATACCCTCGCTCTGCGGGCGTTCACGGCATCAGTCTGCCTTGTCCCGCTCCTGCCGTCGCCGGCCCGCGCGACCTGGGACGCGGTTATTTCCGAACAGTTCGCCCATCCTGCCTATTTCGTTGCCGTGGACAAGACACGGCAGAAGCTGGCTTTTTTTGAAAAGCAGAGTCCTCTGCGCCTTGCCCGGGTTTTTGTCTGCACCACCGGGCAAAAAGAAGGGGACAAAGAAGTGGAGGGTGACCTCAAAACCCCCGAGGGCGTGTATTTTGTCGTGCGGCGCATCGACGCCGGCCTGGACTTCACCAAGTACGGCCCCCGCGCCTATACCCTGAATTATCCCAATCCCGTGGACAGAATGCGCGGCAAAACAGGCTTCGGCATCTGGATTCACGGCCGGGGGGAACCTCTCGTGCCTTTGCAGACCGAGGGCTGCGTCGCTATGAACAACAACGACCTGTCCGTACTCGGCAAGGCGTTGCTGCCCGGTGCGCCGGTGACCCTGACCCGGTCCTTTGTGTTCAGCGCGTCCGGGGCAGGCGGTGACGACGATCTGCGCAGGCTGGAGCAGAAGGTGCGGGACTGGGCCGAGGCGTGGTCGGGGCGTTCGCGCCGCTTTTTCGACTTTTACAATCAGGAAGCGTACAGCGCGGCGCAGGGTGAGAGTTTTTCCGCCTTCCGCGCCCAGAAGGAACGCCTGTTCTCGCTGTTGCCCTGGATACGCACCACGGTCAATGACATCAGAATTCTTGCCGGCCCCGATTACTGGGTAACCTGGTTCCACCAGGACTATCAGGCGCCCAACCTGAGCACGCGCGGCACACGCCGCCTGTATTGGGAAAAAGCGGGGACGGACTTCAGGATCGTGGGCATGGAATGGGAGCCGGGTCTGGAGGACGCCCCTCTGACGGCTTCAGCCGCGTCGTTGCTGCCGCCTTCGGAGCAGGATGATCCCGCGGCGCTGCTGGACGCGGTCTGGCGGGCGCCGGACGATGCGTCGTACGTCGCCTCGGCAGCGGGCGCTCCCGGGCGTTCCCCGCACGATACGGTTCCGCCGGCGCCCTCCCCGGCGGCAGCCGAGGCCGACGCCGGGGCGGGCGCCCCGGCAAGTACGCAGGCGGCGCCTGCAGGCGCGGCCGAGGAGAAAGCACGGCGACCGGCAGAGGGAGCAGCCGCGCCGTCCGCACCCCTTGCCGGCACGGACCGCCGCGCAGCCTCCCCGGCAGTTCAGGCGGTTCCCGCCGCCCCGGACACACGCGGCCCGACAGGGCAGGCGGCGCTCAGTACGCCGGATCATGTTGAAGACCCGGCCTTCGGCCCCATGCCCCGTCCGTCCGAAGCCGCCTTCAGGCTGGCTGCGCGCCGGGTTGCGGAACGAGAGCGCGCTGTAAAGGAACGCAATACGCAGCCGGGTCCGCTGCTTTCCCGTTCTCCGCCCGCGCCGGGCAGACCGGGCGCGGACGGGTCCGGAGCAGCGGCGGTGTCTGCGGCAGTCGAGGAAGCGGCGGTCCGTCCGGACCCCGCGGGCAAAAAAAATTCGGCGGGCGCGACGCAGGAAGCCGAACGCGGCGTGACGGTCGCTGCCGTACCCGCAGCGGCAAAGACCGACTCCGGCGATGTCCTTGTTGTCGCGGCTGTAGTTGCGACGGCATCCGACAAAGCTGTTGTCGCGGCGGCGTCCGACAAGGCCGGGGATGCGCCGGGAACGACGCGGCCGGCGCCGGGCAAGGCGCCCGAGGCGCAGCCGGACCCGTTGCGCGATGCGGCCGGCGCAATCCGGGAGCGCATAGAAGCTTGGCGCTCGGCTTGGGAGCGCGGAGATGTTGCGGACTATACGCGTTTTTACGCCCCCCGGGCGATACAGGGCGAGCGCAGGGGAGCGGCCGACATCCGCAGGCACAAGACCGCGCTCTGGCACAGGAATCCGCCCGCTCAGGTGCGCCTGAGCGATGTCCGGGTACAACTGCAGAAGGGCAGGCCGGTCGCCGACATGCATCAGGAATACACCGACAAGGCGGGCGGCGGCGACGCGGGCATCAAGACCCTGACCTTTGAAAGGATAAACGGCGCGTGGCTGATCGCGCGGGAAGAATGGAGGGGCATTGAAGCCGGTCATTAAAAAACAGACGCACTACCATGTTCTGCTGATGCGCGACGACAAGGAATCAAGGACCTTCAGCATCCGGTGCGGCCTGCTGCATTTTTGCGCCGGCCTTTGCCTTGCGTTGCTGCTGTTCGGGGGAGGCGGCATATACGGCGGCCTGCATTTCTTCACCAAGTACAGGGAACTGGCCGCGGTGCAGGAAAGCAGAGAACGGGAAAACGCCGAAATGCGCCTGCAGCTTGAACGTCTGGTCAATCTGGAAAGCCTTTTGAAAGCCGGCAACGAAAGCCCTCCCCAAGCCACGTACACGGAGGTGGGTACGCCGGATCTGCCCGCCAGGAGCACGGCAGCGGCGAACCCTCCCGCTCCCGGCCCGGCCGCGCGCGTCACGGCTGCCGCTGCTTCGGCAGGGACGGCGGCGGCTCCGGCGACGGTTTCCCGGCCGGCGGATGCGCAGGCCGAGCCGCCCGCGTCCGAGGATAAGAGCGCAAGCCCGGCCGAAGAGCGGCCGGGCGCTCCTGTCGAGCCGTCTGCCGCCGCCCCGGCGGAAGCGGACGGCGGCATCGCTCTTCTGGCCGGAGCGGGAAGCCCGTTGCGCATCAACGAGTTTGCCGCCAGAAATTTCGGTGCGTTGCGCCTGCGCATCAGCTACGAACTCTCCACCCTGACCGAGGGGCAACGCACCGTCACCGGCGCGGCCAGATATGCGGCCGTGACGGCCGACGGCACACGGGTGGAACTGCCCCTGCAGGATCCGGAAAGTTCGCGTTTCTCCATAGCCCGCATGAAAACCATGCAGAATACGGTGCGCTTGCCCGCCGGCCTGAGACCGGAAAGCATCGCGTCGATAGACGTCCTCATTGAAGTCGCGGATACGGTCTACCGCGGCAATTATCCGGTGCGCCTGCAGTAACGCAGCCCTTTCGCGTCGATGTCTCAAACCATAAAGGAATTTCTGATGAACGCCGAAGATGCCGTTGCGCGCCCCGCAACGGAACCGGCCGTTGCGGAAGCTGCCGCAACGGAGGCAAGCGCAACGGATGCGCATGCCGAAAAGCGGGGAGGCAGGGATTTCATCCGGGCCATGATAGCCGCGGATCTTGCGGAAAAGCGCCGGGACACCGTGCATACCCGTTTTCCTCCGGAACCGAACGGATACCTGCACATAGGCCATGCCAAATCCATCTGTCTGAACTTCGGCGTAGCCGAAGAATTCGGCGGGTTGTGCAACCTGCGTTTCGACGACACCAACCCGGCCAAAGAAAGCCGCGAATATGTGGACGCCATACGCGAAGACGTGCGTTGGCTGGGCGGGGACTGGGGCGACCGTGAATATTACGCCTCGGATTATTTTGAACGGCTTTACGCGTTTGCCGAACAGCTCATCAGCATGGGCAAGGCCTATGTGGACAGCCTGTCGGCCGAGGAAATCCGCGCTTACCGGGGCACCCTGACCGAGCCGGGCCGCGCCGGCCCGTACCGGGAACGCGGCGTGGAGGAAAATCTCGACCTGTTCCGGCGCATGCGCGCCGGGGAATTCGAGGACGGCGCGCACGTGCTGCGCGCCAAGATAGACCCGGCCTCGCCCAACATCGTCATGCGCGACCCCGTGTTGTACCGCATCCGCCGCGCCCGGCACCACCGCACGGGCGACGCGTGGCCCATCTATCCCTTGTACGACTATACGCACTGCATCTGCGATTCGCTGGAAGGCATAACTCATTCGCTGTGTACTCTGGAATTCGCCGACAACCGCGAGCTGTACGACTGGGTTCTGAACAGCCTGGACATTTTCCGTTCCCGGCAGACGGAATTCGCGCGTCTCAATCTTACGCGCACGGTGCTTTCAAAACGCAAACTCATTCAACTGGTGGAAGGCGGCCACGTGCGGGGTTGGGACGACCCGCGCATGCCGACTATTTCCGGCCTGCGCAGGCGCGGTGTACCCCCCGACGCCCTGCGCGAATTCGTCGCGCGCATCGGCGTTTCCAGAGCGGACAACATCGTGGACTATGCCGTACTGGAGTTCTGCATCCGCGAACGTCTCAATGCGACGGCGCCGCGCGCCCTGGCCGTGCTCCGGCCCCTGAAGGTCATTCTCCGCAATTATCCCGAGGGACAGGTGGAATGGATGGAACTCCCCCTGTACCCGGAGGAGCCGGAAAAAGGCGTACGGCGCATCCCCTTTTCGCGCGAGTTGCTCATAGAGCGGGATGACTTCCGGGAAGACCCGCCCGCGAAATTTCACCGTCTCGCGCCGGGGCGCGAAGTGCGCCTGCGTTGCGCCTACTACATAACCTGTGAAGAAGTCCTGAAGGACCCGGACGGTACTATCCGCGCCCTTGTGTGTTCGTATGACCCGCAAAGCCGGGGGGGAGGCAGCCCGGACGGACGCAAGGTCAGGGGCACTCTGCACTGGGTGTCGGCGGCGCACGCCGTGGAAGCCGAGATACGGCTGTACGACCATCTTTTTCTCAAGGACGACCCGTCCGACGTGGATCCGGGGAACACATTTCCCGACAGCATCAACCCGGAGTCGCTGCTTGTTGTTCAAGGATACGTCGACCCGAGCCTGCGCGCGCCTGAAGCGGGAGAGAGCGTGCAGTTCGAGCGCCTGGGCTATTTCTGCGCCGACCGCGACGGCAGCGCCGGCGCGCCGGTCTTCACCCGTACCGTGACGCTGAAAGACACATGGGCCAAGCTGGAAAAAAAATCCGCTCCGGGGCAAGGCTGAGCGGTAGGGACTGCCCTTTCGGGTAGCCCCCCGCACAGAGTTCCTCTTTGCTCATATCCTGCCCGCGAGATTCAAATTCAAAACGACGAGTACCGCGCGGCTGCCGTCTCCTATGCCCGCTAAGGCGCGGTTGTCGTGAACAACCACCTGCTGCAGGAAGAACCGGACGCCGAGGAAGTGATCCGGCTCATCCGCAGAGAAATTCCCGAGTTGACAGATTTTCACATCGGCGTATGCTTATCAATAAGTCTCCCACTGTTTACAAAGTTCTCATGCTTGACGCAGAGCATTGCGCACCCTGCGCGAACGCCGGACTGTCGTCCGGCGCATCGCTGAAAGCGGCGTAAACGAAACGGGAGCAAAAACGGCCCTAAAACACACAACGGCGAGGCGTCGCTCCCAGCCGTCCAAACATAGACATACGACATCGGGACTCTATGGACTTTCCCCGCAAACTGATCATGCTGGTAGACGACAACCGCACCAATCTTCTTGCCGGTAAAACTGCTCTGTCGGAAGACTACACGGTGCTCACCGTGCCGTCCGCTTCAAAAATGCTGCAAGCCCTGGAATGGCGCAAACCGGAACTCATCCTTCTGGATGTGGATATGCCGGAAATGGACGGTTTCGAGGCCATCAACATCCTTAAGGAACGCCGGGAAACACGCGATATTCCCGTCATCTTCCTGACCGCCATGGAAGAAAGCACCTACGAACTGAAAGGACTGCAACTCGGCGCAGTCGATTACATCACCAAACCCTTTTCCCCGCCGCTGCTGCGCAAACGCGTTGCCCTGCACCTGCTTTTGGAAAATCAAAAACGCGAACTCCTGAATTACAATGAAAATCTTCAGGATATGGTTGATGCGAAAACAAAAACCATTGTCAAACTCCAAAATAAAATTCTCGCAGCCATGGCGGAAATGGTCGAAAGCCGCGACGGTTCGACCGGCGTCCACATAACAAATACCCAACGCTATCTGAGGATATTCCTGAACGAAGTCATCAACGCCGGCATCCGGCCGGAGCAGTCTTCAGGCTGGGATGTGGAACTCCTCGTCCAATCTTCCCAACTGCATGATGTCGGCAAAATAGGCATCAGCGACGATATTTTGAAAAAACCCGGACGCCTGAGCCGCGAAGAATTTACAGAAATGCAGCAGCATGTGCTCGTCGGCGTGGGCTTTCTGGAAAGACTGGAAGACGGGGAAGAGGACAGCCGCTTTTTACAGTACGCCAAGACCTTTACCGCTTTCCATCACGAAAAATGGGACGGCAGCGGTTATCCCCACGGTCTCGCGGGCGAAAATATCCCCCTGCTCGGACGCATCATGGCTATAGTCGACGAATATGACGCCCTGACCTCGAATCGCCCTTACAAAAAAGCACTGAGCCATGAAGACGCGGTCAAGATAATCCTGGCGGGCATGGGGACGAGCTTCGACCCGTTGCTCGCGGACGTCTTTGTAAAGGCGGCAGAAGCGTTCGCGCAGACGTCGTGATTCCGGCCTTCCGCGCTCCTTGAAACAGAATGCTTTCTATGCTAGACAAACCGATGAAGCGCCGATGAGTCCGGCGACCGGCCCGGTATTCCCGCATCGCGGCCCTATTCCTTTACCGGGACATAACCCTGCTCGACATCGTGTACAAACAACATCTCCGCAAGCACCTCGAAGCTTTTTTTTCTTCTTCTGAACTGGAACACTGGTTCGACCCTCTGGACGTCCGTCCCGAGCCGGATAAAAAGGTTCTGCACGTTGCTTTTCCACACATATTCTTTCGCCGCCGTTTCATGCAGCATGCGAGGAAGGGGTTTGAACAGGCCCTGTCTTCCTTTGCGGAAGCACCCCGCGCATGCTACGAAGAAAGCCCTCATAACCGTCGTTTCGCGCCGGCCTTCAAGCCCGGGATCGACGAACGGAGCAGTGGGCCGCAAGCCGACGACCGCGAAACAATCTTACCGCTGCCCGACGAAAACTCCCTTCTCGAAAACACCTCCTCTCTGCCGGAACACTACACGTTCGAAAATTTTCTGTTCAACAATAAAAACGACCTGCCCGTAACCGCGGCCCTTGAAACAACGGAACTCGTTTCCTCCGGGAGTCCCCCCCGCTATAATCCCTTTGTCGTTTACGGGCTCGACGGCTCGGGCAAATCCCACCTGCTCGGCGCCATGGCCCGCACTCTGAAAAAAAAAGGCTGCAAAGTTTTTTACGGCAACATCATGACCTTTCCGGCCTTGCTGGAAACCGCGCCGGGACGCTGCCCGGCCTCGGACAACACCTGCATTTTCCTCGACGACGCTCAGCGCGTATCTTCCTGCCCCGACATCCGGGACGCCCTTGTCGCCCTGACGGACCTCTACCTCTCTTCACACAAACTGCTGGCCCTTTCCTTCGACCGCCATCCCTCCGCCTGCCCGGAACTGGGACGCCCGCTGCTCTCCCGCATTGCCTCCGGCCTCGTTGTGGAACTCAAACGTCCGGACCTCGACATTCGCCTCAACTATGCCGAAAAACGCTCCTCTGCCCTTAATCTCAACCTGAACAAGAAACAACTCCTTGCCCTGGCAAGCCAAAATACAGACATGCGCAGTATTGACGGGTACTTCGCCCGTCTTGCGGCCTACACTGCAATGTCGTCGAAAAACGGTTTGTCCGCTTCCGCGCGCGACGCTTACGACGCGCTGACCCTGAAAGAAACCGGACATGCCCGCCTTACTCCCGAACTTATCATCGCCGTGGTCGCAGAACACTTTGCCGTCGACGCCGGGGAACTCACAGGTAAACGCCGCGACGGCAAGCTCGCTCCCGCCAGAAATACCGCCGTGTACCTGTGCAGGGAACTGCTCAACCTGACCTTGGTCACTATCGGAAATATCTTTGGAAAACGGGATCATACTTCTGTCCTGTACGCCGTCAAAAGCGTCAGGAAACGCTGCGAACACGACAACGATACGCACAAACTCGTCGAGGAATTGAAACAAAAATGTCTCAGCCGGTGCTGACAGCCGACCGCGTACGCCGGCAATGTGCGCGGCACAAACGGCGCACACCGGAATTTTCCCGGATTGTTGCCGAAAAATATAATCAAACAAGGCTGTTGAATGAATTACGAACATAGCGACAGGCATTATTACAACAAAAAGGAGAATATATGTTTGTAACAGTCTATAAAGAAGAAATCATCGACGGTCTGCAAAAAGCCGCCAACATCATCCCGCAGCGCACGGGAGCGGCCTACCTGCGTTCGATCTGGCTCAGGGCGGCGTCTTCCCGCCTGGAAATACTGTCCACGGATTCCAATATCGAGTTTCGCGGTTCCTATGCGGCCGTCGTGCAGCAGGAAGGGCTGGCCGGCGTGCCGGGCAGGCATTTCGTGGAACTGTTGAAGCGCTTGCCGCCGGGTGAAATTACCCTGCGCGTGGACGAAACGGCCTCCGTCATGCACATCGACCAGGGACGGCGTAAATACAAACTTGCCGTCAACGATGCCACATGGTTCCAGCAGTTCGCCGAGTTTCCCGATGTGGGGGCGGTCCTCTGGTCCGCAGATTTTCTTCAGGAACTCATCGAACGCATCGCGTACTGCATCGGCGACGAAGGCACCGACGCTCTGTCCTGCTTTTTTCTGAAGCCTGCCCCGGAAGGGCGGATTGAAGCCTCGGGCATGAACGGCCACCAGTTTGCCATGTATTCGTTTACCAATGACGCACTGCGCGCCCTGTTGCCCGAGGACGGTATACTCATCCAGAAAAAATACTTGAATGAATTGAAAAAATGGCTGGGCGGCGGGGAAATTTATCTGAATACCGGCGAAAAACGGCTCTTCCTGCGCGACGAAGCCGGGCGGGAATTCTTCAGCATGCCTTTGTCGTCGTATCAGTACCCGGACTACACCGTGTTTATTTCGCGGCTGACGGAAAGCGGCATTTCACGTCTTTCCCTGCCCCGCGAGGAAACGCAGAACGCTTTGCAGCGCATCGCTATCTTTAATACGGAAAGCAACATGTGCACCTATTTCGATCTGTCCGCTCAGGAGGTCGTCATGACCGCCCAAGGACAGGATTTCGGGTCGGCATCGGAAACTCTGGATGCGACATACGAAGGCGGCATAGGCAAAATAGCCTTTCCGACCGGCAACCTGCTGACTATCCTTGATCACTACGCTTCAAAAGTACTCAACCTGTCCATGACCGGCAGCGAAGGCCCTTGCGGTATCAACGGCGCCGACGACAAAGACTATCTGGTGATTCTCATGCCCATGAAAATAGTCGACGATACGGGCTACAGTGAAGAACAGGCCTGATGTTTCAAGGAACAGATAAAGGAACATTTGATGAACGAGATTGCCTCTCTGCTTGACTACACCCGTGAACCCGCCGGCCGGAGTGACGGAAAATCCGACGAAAAGCCGGGCGGAGCCGGGCGGGAAGAAAAGCCCGCTGAGAGCGGCCGGGAAGAAACGACGGAAAAAAAATACGACGAAGCCAGCATAACCGTGCTGGAAGGTCTTGCGGCCGTCCGCAAGCGGCCGGCTATGTACATAGGCAGCACGGACGCGCGCGGCCTGCATCACCTCGTGTACGAAGTCGTCGACAACTCCATAGACGAGGCCATGGCCGGGTTCTGCACCAGAATCACCGTGCGCCTGCATGTCGACGGTTCCTGTTCGGTATCGGACAACGGGCGCGGCATACCCGTGGGCATACATCCCAAAGAAGGCATTCCTGCGGTTGAAGTGGTGATGACCCGTCTGCACGCGGGCGGCAAGTTCGACAACCAGTCATACAAGGTGTCGGGCGGTCTGCACGGCGTCGGCGTGTCCTGCGTCAATGCCCTGTCGGAATCCCTGGAAGTGACCATACGCCGGGAAGGTCACGTTTATGCCCAAAAATATTCGCGCGGCGTTCCTCTCGAAGCCTTGCGTTGTATAGGTGAAACCTCGGCGCACGGCACTACCGTGCGTTTTTCGCCCGACGACCGGATTTTTGAAACCTTGGAGTTTTCTTACGAAATTCTTCGTAAGCGCTTGGAAGAGCTGGCGTACCTGAACAGCGGCCTTGAAATAGAATTCATCGACGAACGCACCGATGAAAAGGAAATTTTTCGCTTTGAGGGCGGCATAGCGCAGTTTGTGCGCGATTTGAACCAGGGGGAAGCCCCCGTGCACGGCGTCATCTACGGCAGCGGCGAATCCCAGGGCACAACGGCGGAGTTCGCCTTGCAGTACAACGCCGGGTACAAGGAAAATGTCCTGACCTTTGCCAACAACATACGCACCAAGGAAGGCGGCACACACCTTGTCGGCTTTCGGACGGCCCTGACCAGAGCCGTCAATAATTATCTGAAAAATTCCGAGTTGAACAAAAAGTTCAAGCTCACCCTGTCGGGCGATGATGTGCGTGAAGGATTGACGGCCGTTGTGTCCGTCAAGCTGCCGGAACCGCAGTTTGAAGGACAGACTAAAACCAAACTCGGCAACAGCGAAGCCGCGGGCATAGTCGGCGGCATAGTCTACGACAAACTCAATGCCTTTTTCGAAGAAAATCCTAAGGATATCAAACTTATTATAGACAAGGCCGTGGACGCCGCCAGGGCGCGCGACGCGGCCCGCAAGGCCAAGGAACTGGTCCGGCGCAAGGGAGCCCTCTCCGACAACTCCCTGCCCGGCAAACTTGCCGACTGTCAAAGCAAGGACCCGTCGGAATCCGAACTGTTCATTGTCGAAGGCGATTCGGCCGGAGGCTCGGCCAAACAGGGCCGCGACCCGCGCCGTCAGGCCATCCTCCCCCTGCGCGGCAAAATACTGAACGTAGAGCGTACGCGCTTCGACAAAATGCTGAACAATGAGGAGATAAAATCCCTTATAACGGCCATGGGCGCGGGTATAGGCCTTGTGGGCGGCGAAAGCGACATCGACCTTTCCCGCCTGCGCTACCATACCATAGCCATCATGACCGATGCCGATGTCGACGGCGCGCACATACGCACCCTGCTCCTGACCTTTTTCTTCCGGCAGTACCGCGAACTGATAGATGCCGGGCACCTTTTCATCGCCCGCCCTCCGCTCTACCGCGTCCACAATGCCAAATTCGAAAAATTCATCAAGGACGACGACGAACTGACCTACTTTCTTCTTGAACGCATCAGCAAGACGGCCAAAGTGCATGCCGCCGGCGGGCACAGCTATGCGGGCCGCGAAGTAGCGCGTCTGGCCGCCGACATAGCCTTCATACGCGCCAGGCTGCACGATGCGGAAAACGCGGGCATCGCCGAAGCCCTTTTCATGTCCTTTCTGCACTTTGATTCACAACTCGTACCGGCGCAGTTAATTGAAGAAACACCCGAACTCGCCCGGTTCCGCGAACAGATGCACGCTCGGGGGTTCACCCTGACCGTCGAACGCGAGGAAACCGACCTCGAACAACTGTACAGAGTGGTGTTTGAAGACGGCAACGGGCACCGTACCAGGCTCGGCCTCGAATTTTTCGGTTCCCGGATGTACCGGCAAGCCTGGAAAGCCTGTGAAGACATACGCAGGCAATGCGGCGGCGCCTCCTTCATGCTTGAAGTCAACGACGCCCGGATACAGGCCGAAGGCTTCTTCGACCTGGAAGACAAACTGTTCGAGGAAGCGCGCAAGGGCATCAATATCCAGCGCTACAAAGGCCTCGGCGAAATGAACCCCGAACAGCTCTGGGTCACGACCATGAACCCCGAAAACCGCATACTGCTGCGCGTGACCGTTGACGACGCCGAGGAGGCAAGCGACGCCTTCGAAGAACTCATGGGCGACCGCGTCGAAGCCCGCCGCGAATTTATCGAACGCAACGCGTTAACCGTGCAGGATTTGGATATTTAGAGCGATTATCAGGTTGATTTAACGCCTCCGGCGGCCAGGGCTCCGCCCCGATAAAATCGAAAGGTATTTATAATAATGACGAATTTGCTTGACGAAACGGGCAAAGACCCTGCCGAGGCCGGTGATGCGCGGCCCGGCATCGACATAGAAAAGGAACTGCGCAAGTCCTATTTGGAATATTCGCTGTCCGTCATCATCGGGCGGGCCATTCCCGACGCGCGCGACGGGTTGAAGCCCGTGCACAGGCGTATTCTTTTCGCGCAGCATGAGCTCGGCAACGCGTACAACCGGCCGCACAAGAAGAGCGCCCGCGTGGTCGGCGACGTCATAGGCAAGTATCATCCGCACGGGGATTCCGCTGTTTATGATGCCCTGGTGCGCATGGCCCAGGATTTTTCCATGCGTGTGCCTTTGGTGGACGGCCAAGGCAACTTCGGTTCCATTGACGGCGACGCGCCGGCGGCCATGCGGTATACCGAAGTGCGCATGTCGCGTTTGGCGGCGGAATTTCTTTCGGATATAGACAAAGACACCGTTGAGTTTCGTCCCAATTACGACAACACGTTGCGGGAGCCGGCCGTCTTGCCGGCCAAGGTGCCCAATTTTCTGCTCAACGGCACGTCGGGCATCGCGGTGGGCATGGCGACCAACGTGCCTCCGCACAACCTGGGCGAGTTGTGCGACGCCTTGCTGCTTCTTGTGGATGAGCCGGAGAGTACGGTTGACGACCTCATGGAGCATGTGCAGGGACCGGATTTTCCCACCGGCGGCGTTGTGTATGCGGGCAAGGGGCTTGAAGACGCTTTTCGGAGCGGACGCGGATCGGTCAAGGTGCGCGGCGTGGTGGAGACGGAGAGCCGCGCCAAAGGCGGGGAATCCATTGTTATTCGGGAAATTCCCTATGCCTTGAACAAATCGTCGCTGGTAAAAAAGATAGCGGCGCTGGTCAATGAAAAACGCATCGACGGCGTTGCCGATCTTCGGGACGAATCCGACCGGCGGGGCATACGTATCGTTCTGGACCTGAAGCGCGGCGCGACGGCGGACATCATTGTCAACACGCTGTATAAGTACACGCCGCTGGAAAGTTCCTTCGCCTACAACATGCTGGCTGTGGTGGGCAACAGGCCGCAATTGCTCAACCTCAAGTCGGCTTTGGTGTGTTTTCTGGAGCACCGGCGCGAGGTCATCATCCGCCGTACGCGTTTTGAACTCGGGCAGGCCGAGGCCCGCGCGCATATTCTGGAAGGTCTGCGTATAGCCCTGGACAACGTCGACGCCGTCGTCGCTCTTATCCGCGCCTCGAAAACCCCGGAGGAAGCCCGGCTGGGACTGTCGGAGCGCTTCGGTCTTTCCGAGGCGCAGAGCCGGGCCGTACTCGACATGCGCCTGCAGCGCCTGACCGGTCTTGAGCACGAAAAGCTGCTTGAGGAATATCGGGAGTTGATAAAACGCATCGCGTATCTGCAATCCGTTCTTGCGGACGAGGCGGTGCTGCGTTCCGTGGTGCGCGGCGAACTTGAGGAAGTGAAAAGCGCCTACGCCTCTTCGCGCAAGACGGCTGTAGTGCGCGAAGAGGCGACGGGCATTGAAATCGAGGATCTCATTCCGGATGAAGACGTTGTCATCACCCTTTCGCGGCGCGGCTACATCAAGCGCACGACCCTGGACAACTATCAGCAGCAGCGCAGGGGGGGAAAAGGCATAGCCGGCCTGCACATGAGCGAAGACGACGTGGTGCAGGATTTTCTCACGACCTCCAATCATCAGTATTTGTTGCTGTTTACCAACCGCGGGCGCATGCATCAGCTCAAGGTCCATCAGGTGCCCGAAGGCAGCCGCACGGCCAAGGGCGCGCATATAGCCAACCTGCTGCCCCTGGAAAAAGACGAATGGGCGACTACGGCCCTGACTGTGCGCGAATTCAGCGAGGAACGGCATTTTCTTTTCGTGACCAAACGCGGGATGGTCAAGCGCTCCGACGCTTCCCTGTACGCCCGCTGGCGCAAGACCGGCATCAACGCCGTCGGCCTGCGCGACGGCGACGAGTTGATTATGGTGCGCGAGGTGCAGGAAAACCGGCAAGTGGTGCTGACGACGGCGGACGGACTGGCCATACGTTTTGCCTGTTCCGAGGTCCGTCCCATGGGCCGGGGCGCGGCCGGCGTCAGGGGCATAACTCTGCGCGGTTCGGATGCCGTCGTGGCTTGCGTGATTGTGGACGACGACGACAAGGACACGTCCATCATGACTCTTTCCCGCAACGGCTACGGCAAACGCACCAAACTGGACTTGTACCGCCTGCAGTCGCGGGGGGGCAAAGGCATCATCAATTTCCGCTCCACGGCCAAGACCGGCCCGGTCATCGGAGCCATACCCGTGGCCGACTCCGATGCCCTGCTTCTGCTCACGTCCACCAATAAAATCATCCGTATAGGCGTGGAAGAAATACGCAGCATCGGCCGCGCCACGCAGGGCGTGCGCCTGGTATCCATGGACGAGGGAGCGTCGGTGGTCGGGTTTGCCCGTATCGACGAAAACGGCGGCGGCGACGACGACGCGGGGGCGGGGGCGGGACCTTCGGCCTGAGCGGGCGCAGGTCCGAACATTGGAGGAATTTCCGGTGCAGCATGCGAAGAAGCGGAGTATAAGAACCGTGCGGGCGGCTCGCGACCTGTTCCGCGCCCTTATCCTTGCCGTCGTCGCGCTTGCGGCCGCGGTGCCGGGCGCCTGTCTGCCGGACGAGGGCAAGGCACGGGACGACCTGGTGTCGGCCGATGCCGCTCTTGCCGAGCATGACCTGGGCGATGCTGAAATGTACCTGCTGCGCTACCTGCGCAAGAATCCGGAAGGCGACAGGCGCTGGGAGGTCTGGCGCAGGCTTTTGGCCCTGACTCTGAATGTCAGGCAGGACAAGGCCACGGCCAGGGAATATCTGGAAATTATGCTGCGTGAATTCGCCGGGGATCCGGAACGGAAACGCGACATCGCCGTGGAACTTGCCGGATTGTGTCGTGACATGGGCTTTAACGCCCGCGCCGCCGACCTTTGGGAACGTCTTGCGGGAGACCCGGACCTGGTGGCTGAGGACCGCGCAACGGTTTACAAGGAATTGGCCTACGCCTATATGCGCCGCCTGGAATTCACCCCCGCCGCCGAAGTTTTGGCTCTGTGCCTGGATTTAAAAGTCGGTCCTGACCTCAGGGCCGACTGCCGCACGGCTCTTTCCGAAACGCAGATGCTGAACGAGGACCTGCAGGGCGCCGAACAGTCTTTGCGCGCTCTCCTGGCTATGGAAGGCATAGCGGAAGCGCGCAGAACGGCAGCCGTGTTCATGCTTGCGGACGTGGTCGAGCAGCAGCAACGCCCAGATGAAGCGCGCGCCCTTCTGGAAAGCATCCTGCACGGCTATCCCAATTCCAAAGTTATTGAAATCCGCCTTGCCGCCCTGAAAGGCAAAAAAAGTGCGTCCGGCCGTTCCGCCGGCAACCGGCAGTGAACATCGGCAACAGCCGGTGAACGTCGCAGCAAAACAGGAAGATTAGATCGGTGATGTCTACGGGGGCAGGAATCGAACCTGCATTCCAACCGGCCGCTCAAATGGAAAGCAACCGGTTGCCCCTTACCGCCTCGGGGTACGCCCGCGGACAGTGAAGAAATTACCATGTACAGAATAGAAGTCAATCTTGACGCACGGCCCCATCGGGAATGTTCTTACTTATGTTTAAGAAAAAACGTCTAGAGCGGATTGATATTGAAAATATCCATCCGCTCTGCAATGATTTGCCGGCAAATCCTTGCCGCGAGATTGCCGCGAGGCGAACTTGCTTCGCCGTCAAGCGGCAATTTCAAGCGCAAAATGCTCTAAAGAATTCTTTGGTCGCGCGGCAGAAGGGCGAGCCGATACAAGCGCTGTTCATGGTAATGTCGGTACTGCTCCTGTCGATTGTTGCGGCGGGTTGTGCGTCCGGTCCCGTCCACAGGCTGATGCCGCATATAGAAACCTATGATCTTGCGAAAAGTTGGTTCGGCCCGCCGACATCGACGCGGGTCATTGCAGGCGGGGCGCAGGCTTCCCCGCAGGCGCCCCCGGGCCGCTCCGGACAAGGGGCCGACGCCCCGGACCCGCCTTCGGGGGCTCATGTTGAGTATGAATGGCTGCTGGACGATGTGACGACCGTGCCGGGACAGGATGTGGTCGAACGTTTACTGGTGGGCAACGACAGGCAGGGGTTTCCCGTGTATTACGAACGCATCCGCTGGGTGCCGGCGCATCAGGCGCGGCGCTTCTGCCGTGTGCGCCTGTTCGCCGACGCGCAGGGACGCATCCTGAGCCGGTCCGCGGAAGGCAATGACTGCGAAGATTTGTTGAAACGGCCGTCTACCTATTGAAGTACGGCGAACGGAGAGCACCCATGCCTCTGGATGAAGCAGGATTACTCGCACGAATCGCCGGAGGCGAAGACAGTGCCCGCCAATTCAAGGCGGACATCCGCAACGCCGAATCTCTTGCTTCCGAAATGGCCGCTTTCGCCAACTCCGAGGGCGGCACACTTTATATCGGCGTAACGGATAACGGTATCGCCGTCGGAATTCCCCGTGCCGATGTCGGCCGCATCAACCAGCTTATCAGCAACGCGGCCGGTCAGCTTGTCCGCAGTCCGCTGATTGTGCATACGGAGAATGTCGTTCTTGCCGACGGCAACATCGTGATCGCCGTATCCGTGCCTAAAGGCATGGACAAGCCCTATTTCGACAAAAACGGCGTTATTTGGCTGAAAATCGGTTCCGACAAACGCCGGGTCAACTCCAAGGAAGAACTGCGCCGCTTGTTTCAGATCAGCAACCAGTTCCACGCCGACGAATTACCCACCAAGGCAGGAATCGACAAGCTGGACAAGCTGTACTTCCGCGACTTTTTGCGTGACGTTTACGATCAGGACTATCCCGAATCACAGGAGGAACTCCTCCGGCTGCTGCAAAATATGAACTTGGCAACGGACGCAGGAGTGCTCAATCTGGCCGGCGTGCTCATGTTCGCCGAGCGCCCGCAATGGATTACGCCGCAATTTGCGGTTAAGGCCATCCGTTATCCGGGAAATGAAATTCACGTCACGGACTACATTGATACAGAGGACTTTGCCGGGCCGCTCCGCAAGGTGTTTGACGATGCTCACGCCTTCATCATGCGCAACCTGCACAAGGTACAAGCCGGGCGCGGCGTCAACTCGCCGGGCTTGCCGGAAATTCCACCAAGCGTCTTTGAGGAACTTCTGGTCAACGCTCTGGTGCATCGAGATTATCTTGTCAGTGCCCCGATCCGCGTTTTTGTTTTTGACAACCGCATAGAAATAGTCAGCCCCGGCCATTTGCCGAACAATCTGACCGTTGAAAAAATTAAGACGGGCATTTCCAACATCCGCAACCCAATCCTGGTTTCCTACGTCGCCAAAGGGCTGTTGCCGTATCACGGTCTCGGCTCCGGCATCAAACGCGCCTTGGCGAAGTGGCCGTACATCGATTTCGTTGACGACCATGACGGCAGCCTGTTTACGGCTGTTGTGCAAAGGCGGGTCTCAGCCTCATTCGGGGCAACGCTCGAATAACCGATGACTGGCCGGTGACTACATCGGCTTCTTTCGGCCGGACTTGGCGGTCCACACTATGACCGCCATGATGAGAAAAGCGACGGCGCAGAGCTGATAGATTTCGGCCGCGCCGAAGATGAATCCCTGCTTGGTGACGACTCCGGCAAGCCAACCGGAGCTTTGCTCCTCCGTCATACCCAAAGTCTGCAATGTTTCAAGCGTATCACGCGCGAGCGGGTTATAGACATCAATATGCGAGGTCAACCGGGCGTGGTGAAACGACTCCCGGCGCTCCCAAAGCGTTGTGGCCGCGGAGGCGCCCACCGCGCCGAACAGGGTGCGGATGAAGTTGAACAGACTGGCCGCATCGGCCATGCGTTGCGGCGGCAGATCCGCAAAGGCCAGGGTCGTGATGGGTACAAAAAAGAGGGCGACGGCAATGCCTTGAACAATCTGCGGAATAAGAATGAACGTTATATCCGCCTGCGGTGAAAACAGCGTACGTACCTGCATGCATCCGGCAAAAACCAAAAAACTCGCAGTGATGAGAATGCGCAGATCAATGCGATGCGCATATTTGCCCACACACGGCGCTATAACCACCGGAAAGATGCCGATGGGCGCGGTTACCGCACCGGCCAGCGTCGCCGTGTAGCCGAACTGCGTCTGCAGCAGCAGGGGCAGCAAAACCACCGTGCCCAGATACAGCATCATCCCTAGGCTGATCAAAATCACGCCTACGCAAAAATTACGCGACGAACCCAACAGGGAAAAGCTCACTATGGGATGCTTGTCGGTAAGCTCCCAGGCCACAAGCAAGGTGATGCCCACAACGGCAATGACAGCCGACACGATGATTTCCGCGGAGTTGAACCAGTCCAGCTCCTTGCCCCTGTCCAGCATCATCTGGAACGCGCCCACCCCGAGAACCAGCAGGGCAATGCCGATTGCGCTCATGGGAATGTTGCTGCGCGGCGTTTCTCTGTTGCGCAGCAGCATATGCGCAAGAAAAAGCACAATGCCGCCCAGGGGCACGTTAATGAAGAATATCCATCCCCAATGGAAATTGTCGCTTATGTACCCGCCCAGAATCGGACCGAAGATCGGCGCCACAGAAACGGTCATGGACCAGAGCGCAATGGCCGAGTTGCGTTTTTCAGGCGGATAGTTGTTCAGCAAAAGGCTCTGGGCCAACGGCATCATGGGACCGGCCACCGCTCCCTGAACGACGCGGAACAGCACCAGCATGGAAATGTCCGAGGCCAACCCGCACAACAGCGAACAGAGCGTGAACAGGCCCGTGGACCACATGAACAGCCGCACCTCGCCGATCCGGCGGGCCAGCCTTCCCGAAGCCGGCAAGGCCACCGCGTTGGCGACGGCGTAAGAAGTGATTACCCATGTGCCCTGCGTGCCGGCGGCCCCGAGATTGCCGGCAATGGTCGGCACGG
>JAITEY010000151.1 GCA_031281815.1 Desulfovibrio sp.
AGTACTCGGACAACGCCCCATGTCGCAGCGCCGCGACACGCTGAACATCATCCGGCGCGATGCGGATCTCAAGGGCCTGCTCCTACGCCCGCTCAGCGCCCTGCACCTTGAGCCGACCCGGGCTGAAGAAGAAGGCATCGTCGCGCGCGAAAAACTTTACGGCTTTTTCGGCCGCAGCCGCAAAAATCAGCGGGAGCTGGCCGCCCGCTTCAATCTCAGGGAAATACCCTCGCCGGCGGGCGGTTGCAAACTTACGGAGCAGGAAACGGCCCGAAGTTGCTGGGCCGTGCTCAAATACACGGCGCGGGCGCGCGCGGCCGATTTTTATCTGGTCGGTGCCGGACGGCAATTGTGGCATCTGCCCGAGGAGGCAGGCGACACCGCCCTTCGACTCATCGTCGGCCGCAACGAAAAAGACAATGCCGCGCTGCAGCGTCTGGCCGGTCCGCGCGACATCCTGTTCTCCACGGCCGACCTGCCCGGTCCGGCGGCCCTCGGGCGTTTTTCCGGGCGGGAATGGCCGGCCGAAGCCGTCAACGCCGCGGCTGCGCTCACGGCATCCTACTCGGGGCGGGCCGTGCGCTGTTTTCAGGAGAGCGGCACGAAAACCGCCGTGCTGGTACGCGCCGGAAAGCAGGAAAGCCTCCTGAGCGCGGCGCCCGCGCGCGACGCCGTTCCCGCCTTTACTGAATATGCGTGGACTGAAGCGCGGGAAGATATTCGAAGCTTGCGGACCTGCCGCGCCTGAAGGCCGAATCCCTGCCCCCCTCCCCCGATTGCCGCTTCAGCGAGGTACCTTAGTACCGGGTAGCACTTGTTTTTACGCCTCCGGCGGCCGGGGCGCTGCCCCGGACCCTCGGCCTGAGCAGGCGCAAGGCCGAACATTGTAACATTGCAATTGATTTATATGCCTCCGGCGGCCGGGGGAAATGATTTCCCCCGGACCCCCTCACCGGGGTTGTACATTCTTAACGTTGAAGCGCTCTGGTGTAGTGTCGTCAATCTATTACACTATCTAAAGAAGTTGTTTGCCTGCGGAAAAAGCGTCGCCCAATCTCTCGCCTATGCCGAAATAGGCGCGTGCGCCCGCATCGAAAATCAGGGGCGCGACTTTACGGATGTCCGGAAACTCACCCGTCGGGTCCAGGCAGTCTTCATCAGCCTTCACATCCAGCACGACCCCGATCATGAGCGTGTGCGAACCGAGATCCACACTCCGATCCAGGGCGCACTCCAGCACAACCGGGCACTCCGCGACATAGGGTGCGTCCACATGTTCCGCCCGCTCGGCCGTCCATCCGGCGACGGCAAACTTGTCGCTGCGTCTGCCGGAAACAATGCCCGCGTAATCCGTCCCCACCAGCATGGCCTCTGAAGGAATACCCACGGTAAACGCTTTGCGGGCCAGCAAAGCGTCATGCGTCCGGCGCGCGGGGCGTATGCCCACAGCCAGACAAAGCGGGTCGGAACTGCAGATGCCGCCCCATGCCGCCGTCATCACCCCCGGTTTGCCGTTCTCGTACCATACGGACACCAGAAGCGCGGGTTCGGGGTACAACAGGGGCTGCGGGCCGAGAGAGCGTTTGAAATGCGGCGCGGTCACGAAAATTCTCCTTCCTTGTTGTTGAACAAAACAATACGTATGCCCGCATATATACCTTTTCCCCTCCGCGCGTCAATGCGCGCGGCGCGCTGACAGGACAATCGGACGTTCCATCCTCGTCCGGGAAATAATACATATATTACAGTATAGTATATCTGTAACGGGAGATTGGACTTTCCCGCGCTTTTCCCTTATGATGTCGGGCTTCAGATTGCCTGCCGCACATGTACAACAGCATAACCGCCTTCCCGCCGAGGATTTTTCCGTGCCGAGACAGGACCATATCAGAAATTTCAGCATAATCGCGCACATCGACCACGGGAAATCCACGCTTGCGGACAGGCTCTTGGAAAAAACCGGCCTGCTCTCGGCCCGGGACAAACGGGATCAGTACCTTGACCGCATGGACCTGGAACGTGAACGCGGCATCACCATCAAGGCTCAAACCGTGCGCCTCCCCTACCGTTCACCGGAGGGCAAAGAGTATACCCTGAATCTCATCGATACCCCCGGACATGTGGACTTCCATTACGAAGTATCGCGCTCCCTGGCTGCCTGCGAAGGCGCTTTGCTGGTAGTGGACGCCTCCCAAGGCGTCGAAGCCCAGACGCTGGCCAACGTCTACCTGGCCTTGGACAACAACCTGGAAGTCCTTCCTGTTCTGAACAAAATCGATCTTGCGGGGGCCGACCCCGACAAGGTCAAAGCCGAAATTGAGGAAGGCATCGGCCTGGACTGCTCCGGCGCGCCCGCGATCAGCGCCAAGACAGGCCAAGGCGTCGACGAAGTTCTGGAGGCCGTGGTGCGCAGGCTGCCCGCTCCGGAGGGCGACCCTGACGCGCCCCTGAAAGCCCTGATTTTCGATTCCTGGTACGACGCCTACCAGGGCGTCGTCATCCTCTGCCGGGTCATGGACGGCCGCGTTCACAAAGGCGGCCGCATCCGGCTTTTTTCCACGGAAAAAGAATACGAAGTCCTGCGTATCGGCGTGTTTTCTCCCGAAGCGGCAGATGTTGACGCGCTCTCCGCCGGAGAAGTGGGCTTTTTGTGCGCGGGCATCAAGGAATTACGGGACGCGCGCGTGGGCGACACGGTCACATCGGCGTCCTTTCCCGCCGCAGAAGCCGTGCCGGGTTTCAAAGAAGCCAAGGCCATGGTCTTCTGCGGACTGTATCCCACAGACAACGCCGACTATGAAGATCTTAAACAGGCCATGGAAAAGCTGCACCTCAACGATGCCGCCTTTTCCTTTGAAGCCGAAAGTTCCCAAGCCTTGGGCTTCGGCTTCCGTTGCGGTTTCCTCGGCCTGCTGCACATGGAAATAATCAGGGAACGCCTGGAACGCGAATTCCGCATTGAACTCATCGCCACCGCCCCCTCAGTGGTTTATGAGGTGGCGACGTCGGACGGGCGCACGCTGCGCATCGACAATCCTGCGAAACTGCCCGACGCTGCGGCCCTGAGCGTGTTCCGCGAACCTTTCGTGCGCATGGAAATCCACGTCCCCGAGTCCTATGTGGGCAACGTGCTCAAACTCTGCGAGGAAAAACGCGGCCTGCAGAAAGACATGCGCTACCTCGGCGCCTCGCGCGTGATTATTACCTATGAAATGCCCTTTTCCGAAATCGTCTACGATTTCTTCGACCGCCTCAAGTCCCG
>JAITEY010000268.1 GCA_031281815.1 Desulfovibrio sp.
ACGACGCTCTTCCGATCTAGGGACGGTCAAGGGCAGCTCTCAATACCGCCTGCCGCGCTTTGCCTGTTGAAGCGGAAAGTGCAGCCTGCATGACTTCCATGAGTAGGTTTTTGCCGGCCTGCGCGATGAGTGTTGGGGCAAGCCGTGCGATCACGGCGGCGTCGCCGGAGGCCAGCAGGGGGATCAGGGATTGAATGCGGGCGCAGTATTCCCCGTCTCCGACGCCGAGAGCATCCAGGATATCCAGCCAAACCTTGCGGTCGCCGGGGCGTACCGCCGCGTCCAGCGCAAAGAAGGCCAAGTCTATCGCCTTTCCCCGGTCGAGCAGGCCGCGCTTCACGCCTTCCGGAAATACACTTCCGAACGGCCCGGTTGCCGGAACGCCGACAGCTACGCCGCTCCGGATATGCGCGGCGAACCGTTTTTCTATGATCTCCGGTTTGGGCAACCCTGTTTCATTGCGGAGGGTTTCCGCTTTCAGCCCCATTGCGGCGGCCGCGTACACCGACCAGTCTTTCATATACTCCACGGATTGCGGGATTTCCATGTCCAGTTTGTCCACGAGCGTCACCGCAACGCTGCCGAAGGCCGAAGCCGAATGTTCAAACATGCGCCTTCGCGCAACGCAGGCATGCCGTATGAAGTCGGCGGCAAATGGGGCGCCCCGCTCCGCGATGACCGGTACGATCATATCTCTGTCGCTCCGGTACAAAATGTTGACCGCCTTTGCCGCGTCAATGCCGGCACGGACGGCAAACAGCGCCAGCTTGCCCTCATCAACGTCCACGAAGCTGCGCCAGCCGTATGTGTTTTCACTCAGTTCGGTAAATTCGCCCCATTCGCCGCTTTTCAGCCCGGCGAGCGCCGCACGTTTTTGTTCGGGCGTTCCAAGGGGCAGGCTGAGGACGTTTTCAGGAGTGACTTCGTTCCAGCCCAGTTCTTTGAAAATGGCGACGGCTTCCTGCAGTTTAGGATTCTTCATGACGGTTCCTCCTCCCGTAACTGCACGGCCAGAATATGCTTGCACGGCCCCCGACTGTTTTGGTGGTTCAGATACCATGTACAGGCGCACGTTGCGCTGCCGGTTCCCTGCGCCGGATCGTAGGTGACGGGATAATCCGCATCGCCGGAGCGCACAACGTATTTATGGTTGCCCAGATGCCGGACGGTGTCCACGAGCTTTCGGGCGGCTGCGAGCCGGGGATTGTCTTTCAACACCCGATCCGGGTCATCCGGCAATTCCCGGTGAAAATAAGCCTGATCGTGCGCGTCGTAGCCCAGCTTGCCCGATACCGCCAGCAAACCGAGCGCCGTTTGAACCCTGTCCGGATTCATCGCCCACTGCCGTCCAAACAAGTTTTCGTCAATAAGCGCATCAAAGGCCAGACCGGAGCGGATGGACTCCGCATCCTCCAGCACGTCGGGCTTCGCCAGGGATTCCAGCAGGGAACCTTCGCCGGAATAGCCCTGCCAAGCTTCGGCGGTCAGGCTCAGGGTGAGTCGCGCACCGGGAAGCAGCGCCTCGGCCATAAACGCGCCCGGTTCTCCCTCCGACGGCGCATAAAAGGTCATGCCGGAAATATGGGTCATCAGTCGTTTGAGTGCGCTCAGACGGTGCAGCCCGGAAACAAAGACCGCGGAAGGCGAGCGCCGGGGCGTCAGTTTCACTCCCGCAGGCGTACAGGTCAGCCATCCGGACAGGTTTTTGCCTGTGGCCGCAGGCAGGGAAGCAACGAAAACCTGCGCCTGCGATCCGTTTACCGTAAACACGGGGGTCATGCGGCGATGGATGGCGGCGGCGTTCCCCAGAGCGCGAATCCATCTGTCCGGCATCTGTACAGGCCGTTCCTGCACGCTTTTGCCCATTTGGATGAGGTTGCCGGCGGGTTTGCCGACAGGCAAAACGGTAAGGCCGCCACTGCCAATATCCACACGCAGTCTGTCTTCCTGCCTGATCCGGGTCAAAGCTGTCCGCAGTTCCATGCCGATGTCCACGTTGGTCGTGCCAAGGGCAATGCGCCCGTCGAAGCCGGATTCGAGCAGATCCAGTCTGGCATGGACGCCGTTGCAGGCTGAAAAACATTCCGCCCGCAGCCGGTTCCCCTGGGCAGATAATACCGGATCCCGCTGGGAGACCGGCGTATAATGAAAATAGCGGGTAGAGGTTACGTCCGCCAGCGTCAAAAGCCCCCTGGCCAGCGCCTGCGGATAGACGGCGAAGCCGCTGAAAAAGTTGGGGGATGGGTCGATGCCCTCCGGCGTGAGCGCGGTCGCCAAAGCCAGAGCCAGATTTCCGTCTGTAAGTTGGGATGGATAAGTGAAAGTTCGCATATCGTCTGAACTGTGATTTTTTTGATTTATTTGATTCGGGTGATTCATTCCAGATAAAAATCATCATCTACCGCCAGTCTGAAAATTTTTTCAAAAAACTCAATCTCATCGTCAGTTTCAAAAACAGGGTCATCAAAACCGTCTCTTGTGTAGCATAAATACATCTTACTTTCAAAAGATTGTACGAACACATACAAATCAGATTCTGCATAAAACAAAT
>JAITEY010000269.1 GCA_031281815.1 Desulfovibrio sp.
GCGACGACTTCGGGACGGTAGAGGGCGATCAGGTTGTCCAGACCCCTGATAAGGTTGCGTTCGCCGCCGAACACAGTGCCTTCCTCGGTGAGCGAGGAGGAGGCTATGTCCACCGGCTCGTTGTAATGGGTGGCCATGTGCCGGCGTATGTAGGTGCTGCACCCCTGGGAGCCGTGCAGCAGGCTCATACAGCGCGCTATGCCGTAAAAGGCGTTGACGGCGCCGAGGGGCATGCACATCTTGCAGGGGTTGGTGTTCAGGTTGACGATGCGGGAACTCATCACTCCTCCGGCTGAGCCCGCACATGACGCCAGACGGGGCTGTTGACGGAAAGGTTCACTTCCTCCGCGAAGTTTTTTGCGCCTTCATAACCGGCCAGGGCGTGTTTGCGCTCGTGGTTGTGGTCGCAGAAGGCGATGCCCAGCTTGTAGGCCAGGGGCCGTTCCTTGACGCCGCCCACCAGGATGTCCGCGCCCTTTTCGCGCAGAAAGCGTTCCAGTTCCGCAGGGTTGGCGTCGTCCAGGATAACCGTGTCCGGAGCGACCAGGTTGCCGAGCACTTCGTACTCCTCGGGCCTGCCGTTCTGCGTGCCGACCAGCACGGTTTCCATGCCCAATTCCCGGAACTGGCGCACGAGTGAGACGGCCTTGAACCCTCCGCCGACGAAAACAGCCGCTCTCTTGCCGGCGAGCCGCGCCTTGCAGGGTTCGAGGAGTTGCGCCGTCCGTTCGGATTCCTGCCGGGTAAATTCCGCGGCCCGACGCCGCGTTTCCGCCGTCCCCGCCAGATCCGCCGTCTGACGCAGGGCTGTCCCTGTGTCTTCCACACCGAAAAAGCTCACCTTTATCCAAGGGATGCCGAATTCCTTTTCCATGCGCTGCGCGAGATGGACCATGGAACCCGCGCACTGGACAATGTTCAGGCGCGCGGACGGCGCGCGGATCAGGCTTGCGTACGAGGCGTCGCCCGTGAAGGTCGAAACGACCGGTACGCCGATTTCCCGCATGTACTGTTTGATGATCCACATCTCGCCGGCCAGGTTGTAGTCGCCCAGGATGTTGACGCCGTCGCTTTTCGGCTGATGCCTGTGCGGCATCAGAAGCCGCATCAGGGCTTCGCCTGCCAGACGGTAGCCCACGGCCTTGTTGCCGGAAAATCCGGGCGCCTTCACGGCGACGACCCTGTTGCCGTATGTGCGTTCCGCGTTGCGGCACACGGCTTCGACGTCGTCGCCGATAACCCCGACGATGCAAGTGCAGTAAATGAAAATAAGCGCCGGCGCGTACACCCGCATGACATCGTCAACGGCCGCGGCCAATTTTTCCGTCCCGCCGAAGACCACGTCCTTTTCCTGCAGATCGGTGGAAAAGCTGTTGCGGTACAGTTCCGAGCCGCTGCTCAGGCTGCCCCGGATGTCCCAGGTATAGGCGGCGCAGCCGATGGGGCCGTGCACGATGTGGAAGGCGTCGGTGATGGGGTTCAGCACAACGCGCGCGCCGCTGTAGACGCAGGCCCGCTGGCTTACGGCCCCGGACACGCTGTCCGTCCCGCATCGGATCGGCGCGGCATCGGCCGCAACCCGTATGGAATCTTTCCGTTCTTCCAGCACCTGAGCGTACATAAGCAACACATCTCCACATACGGGTCTTCGAAAGCATCAGTCGGCGGGTCGCCGGGCAATCATGTCCGCCGTATGCCTCGCTGAAAAATAGGGGGTGCAGGGGGGATCATTCCCCCTGCCCGCCGGAGGCATATAAATCAACATTGAAATGCCCTACATCACCACTTCGAGATCTTCGTCCGCGCAGTCGCGGTCCTGTCTGTCCATCAGGGCATCGGCAATCATTTTCGCAAGCCGTATGCCTCCCTGGTAGCCGACTATGGGCAGGTAGCTGTGCCCGTAGCGGTCCAGAACGGGGAAGCCGACGCGCACCAAGGGGACGTCTTCGGCCTTGGCGATCTGCTTGCCGTAGGATGTGCCCAGCAGCAGGTCCACCGGCTCGTTTTTGATCCACTGGTGCAGTTCAAAGAGGTCCGCCGCCGCCTTGATCCTGCAGTTTCCCGCATCATATTCCTGCAGCAGGGCGGTGATGCGGCGGGTGAATTCCTCGCCGGGCGTGCCCGTGACGACATAGCGGGGCCGCATGCCGAGTTCCAGAATAAACGCGACAAGCCCGGCAACAGTATCCGGGTCGCCGTACACGGCAACGCTTTTGTCGTAAAAATAGGGATTGGCGTCCAGCATGAGGTCCAACAGCCTGCCGCGTTCTTCCTCAAGCTCTTCGGGTACGGCGCGGCCCGCGCATTCGGCCGCCGCCGTAACAAAGGCGTCCGTTGCGGCCACACCGACCGGCAACGGCAGCACGGTGCAGGGTACCTTGCATTTCTTGTCCAGTACGTCGGCCGGTTCCGCGCAGGCGAAGCTGCCGAGGGCCAGCACCCGCGCGCAGCCGCCCAAGGCGCGAATATCTTCAATCGGTGTGCCGCCCTGCGGATACATGACGTAGGTGTTTGTCATGGGCGCGTCCATAACGCCGCTCTGGTCGGGGAACATGATTGCCGACAAACCCGTCAGGGTGAGCATGCGCTTGAGTTCCCTGATGTCGCCGGGGTTGACGAAGCCGGGAAAAACCGCCGTTTTGTCGTTTTTTACCGCGCGCGGGACGGCAAGATAACGGATGAACCCGGAGAGCATATTGGCGTAGCCGGTGACGTGCGAGCCGACATAGCTCGGCGTGTTCGCGTGTACCACGATTTTGCCGTCCGGTATGGAGATGTCCGAAATGTAGGCGTTCAGGTCGTCGCCTATGGTTTCCGACAGGCAGGTGGTATGCACGGCAATGATGTCCGGGTCGTAGATGTCGAAAATATTTTTGACCGCTGCGCGCAGGTTGGCGCCGCCGCCGAAGACCGAGGCGCCTTCCGTGAATGAACTGGAGGCCGCTATGGCCGGTTCTTTGAAATGGCGGGTCAGGAAGGTGCGGTGGTAGGAAACGCAGCCCTGGCTGCCGTGGCTGTGCGGCATGCACCGGTGTACGCCGAGGGCGGCGTAGAGCGCGCCCACGGGTTGGCAGGTCTTGCAGGGGTTTATGCGCAGGGCGCTGCGTTCACTGATTGCTTTGGGAGTCAGGTCAAGCATGGGAAAGGTCTCCTTTTGCCTGCGTTCCCCCGGTCTGTTTTTTCCAGGGCGGGACGACCATGCGCCATGCCGGCGCGTACAGGCCCATGACCAGATCGCGGCCGAAAAGAACTGCTCCGCGGAAGCCGGAGTAGGGGCCGCTGTAGTCGTAACTGTGCAGTTGACGCGACAGAGTGCCGCCCTTCTGCAGCACATATTTGTCCTTTATGCCGGAGAAAAAGATGTCCGGCTTGAGCAGCGCGGTAAACGCTTCCGTTTCGAAATGGTTGAGGTCGTCGACGACATAGGAGCCGTCCGGCATGTCGCGGATCATGCCCCGGTACTCCTCAAGATCAATGCGCTGTTTCAGTTCCGCGCAGCGTTCGGGGCTCAGGAAGACCCGGTAGCGTACGGGATCTTTTTCCACGTTGAGGTGTTCAATATTCTTGCTGTCCGCGTCTTCCTTGATGTCCGGGATGACAGAGCGCCCTTCGTAATCGTCGCGGTGGGCGAATTCATAGCCGGCAAGCACTGTTCGCACGCCGAAGTCCTTCAGCAGGGTCTGGTAATGGTGCGAGCGGCTCCCGCCCACAAAGAGCGCGGCGGTTTTGCCTTCCAGCCTGCTTTTGAGAAAGGCCGTATCGTCGGCCACGGCTGCGCGTTCCTCGGCAATGACTTCTTCCGTGCGCTCTTTCAGCGCGCCGTCGTTGAAATACTCCGCCATGCCGCGCAGGGAAGCGCAAATCGAATCCATGCCGATGAAGTTGACCTTGAGCCAGTCCATGCCGTAGGCGCTCTTCATCATTTCGGCCACATAATTGATGGAACGGTGGCACTGCACAAGATTCAGGTCGGAAAGATGCGAGCGTGAAATGCCCTCAATATTGCCGTCTCCTGTAAAAATGGAAACGATTTCGTAGCCGATGCGTTTGAGGATGCGTTCCACCTCCCAGCCGTCGCCGCCGATATTGTATTCACCCAGGAGGTTGACGGCGAATTTGGCGGCGGGGGGCGCGTCGTTGCTGCCGATGATGCGTTTCATCAGGCCGTTGTTGGCGATATGGTGCCCGGCGCTCTGGCTGACGCCCTTGTACCCCTCGCAGGAAAAGGCTGTGCAGGTGATGCCGAATTCCTTTTCCGCCTCGGCGGCCACGGCGTGAATGTCGTCGCCGATAAGGCCGACCGGACAGGTGGAGCAGATGAAAACGGTTTTGGGCTGAAAAATTTCCACGGCTTCACGGATGGCTTTGCGCAGTTTTTTGTCGCCGCCGAAGACGATGTCCGGCTCCTGCATGTCCGTGGAAAAACAGTACTGAACGAAGTTTTTTCCGTCTTCCCCGGCCCTTGCCTTGTTGCGCCGCGTACCCCAGGTATAGAAGCCGCAGCCTATGGGGCCGTGGGTGATGGTCACCGCATCGCGGATGGGACCGACGACGACGCCCTTGCATCCGGCGTAGCAGCATCCCCTGTTGGTCATGATGCCGGGCACGGCGCGGGTGTTGGCGGCTATCTCCTGCTCGCCGTCCGCGTCGTGGTCCACCCGCAGGATGTGATCCTTGCGGTTCTTGAAGACCTTGGCGTTGTACCGGCTTAATACTTCGGCTTT
>JAITEY010000033.1 GCA_031281815.1 Desulfovibrio sp.
CGGCATCAGTCGGCAAGCAGATAGCTTGTGACGCTTTTGACATGCCCGACGCGCTTCACCTCCCGCACCAAGCTGTCGATATCGGCCTGCGCGGGGGCAAGGCCCGCCAACACCACATGTCCGCCCCGCACGTCGACGGCAACGCGGCCGCCCGCCACTTTACCCGCGAAAAGCGGCAACTCTTCAATCGCCGCCTCAATGTCTGCATCCTCGCCGGCATTGCCGGAGTTGGTGGGAAACCAGTGCGGCGTCACCTCCTTCACTCCCGGTATCTGCCGGGCCGCCTCTATTGCCCGACTGCGGAATTCCTTGTCCGCCTCGCCGATAAGAAAAACACGGCCGTTAAAGCAGTATACGCCGACCCCGTTGGCTGCGGACGGGTCCATGCCCAGCAGCGCGCTGGATAATTCGGTCTTGATGTCGGCGTCGTCATAGCGGCTTTCTTCTCTGGGGATGTTGCGGGGCGCGGGTTGCATAACGGAGCAGGCGCAAAAAAGCAGCAACGCCGCCATTGCCGCCGTCGGGGCAGCAATGCCGGTTATGACGGGGCGCATACGCCGGCCTTGCGGAACAGGAAAAACATGTTCGTCGATGAGCACAATATTCCCTCAACAGGCAAAAAATTCCACCTCCCGCCGCGCCCGGACCCGCGCGGCGGCATCCAGCGCCGGAACAGCCTCAATAGTGTCCGGCTCACAGGCGAAGGCTTCGCATGCGCCCGACCTGCCGGCGCCGTACGCATCCAGGCAGTGTTCCACGATGCGGGGAATGGCGCCGAAAGTGATGCTTCCGGCCAGAAAAGCGTCCACAGCCACTTCATTGGCGGCGTTCAAGACCACCGGGTACCCTCCGCCTTTTTCCCCGGCGCTGCGGGCGAGCTCGAGGCAGGGAAAGGCAAGACGGTCCGGAGGGGAAAAATGCAGGGAACCCAACGCGGCCAAATCCAGCGCGGGCGCGCCGCTGTTCAGGCGCTCCGGAAAACCCAGGCAGTACGAAATGGGGATGCGCATGTCCGGCACGCCGAGCTGGGCGAGCAGCGAACCGTCCGTAAATTCCGCCAGAGAATGCACCACCGACTCCCTGTGTACAAGCACCTCCATATCCGCCATGGGCAGGCCGAACAGATGATGGGCCTCAATGAGTTCGAGTCCCTTGTTCATGAGCGTGGCCGAGTCGATGCTGACCTTGGCGCCCATGTTCCAGGTGGGGTGTTTGAGGGCCTGGTCGGGGCGGGCCTTGTCCGTCTCTTCTTTCGGCCGGCCGAAAAAAGGGCCGCCCGAGGCCGTGAGGATCAGGCGGCGCAGAGATCCGCGCCCTTCAGTCGGAAACGCGCGCCCGTCGCTGCCGGCCAGACACTGAAAAACGGCGTTGTGTTCCGAGTCCACCGGCAAAACAGACGCGCCGCTGCGGGCGCAGGCTTCGCGTATGAGCCGCCCTGCCAGCACCAACGATTCCTTGTTGGCCAGGGCGATAATTTTGCCGGAGCAGGCTGCGGCGTACGTACCGTGCAGCCCGGCCGCGCCGGACTGCGCTGAAACGACCATCTCGATTTCCGCCGAACGGGCCGCTTCCGCGCAACCTTCGCTCCCGACGAGCACAGTCGGGCGTACGCCGCGCGGCAGCAGGCGACGCAGGCGTTCAGCGCTTTCCTCATCCTGCGCGCACAGCCGGGCGGGCCTGAATTCCGCGGCCTGGGCGGCAAGCAATTCCATGTTCCTGCCGCCGGCCAACGCCGCGATGCGGAATCGCTGCGGCTGCAGGCGCACGACATCCAGCACGGAACGTCCGATGGAGCCGGTGCTGCCGAGCACGGCAAGAACGCGCGGCCCCTTGCCGGTCTTGGGTTGCGGCAGTCCCGAGATATAGCGCATGATTTTCATGACCCCTGCGCAAGGCGCGTGACGATGCGGATAAGCATGTACGCAGGCAGCACGAACAAGAAGCTGTCAAGACGGTCGAGCATTCCGCCGTGCCCCGGCAGCAGGCTGCCTGAATCCTTGCGGCCCAGGCCGCGCTTTACGGCGGATTCAAACAGGTCCCCCGCAACGGCCGCAAGATGCAGAACCGCCCCCATGAGCGCCCAGGCCCAAAGCGGCAGATGCGGAAAACGCCATTGCAGATGTCCGGCGGCAGCGCCCATGAGCAGGCACACCGCCGTACACAGCACAAGCCCCCCGACGAAGCCTTCCCAGGATTTCAGGGGACTGATCCGGGGACAGAGTTTGTGTCGGCCGAAAAGCGTACCCGCGTAATACCCCCCCGTATCCGAGGCTACGGCGCCGAGAATGACCAGAAACTGCTCGGCGGGCGCGAGATACAGCCCGAGCTGCAGGGCAAGGGGAATATAGACCGTGCCGAAAAACAGGGGCGCGTAGTCGGTTACGGAGAGGCTGTCCCGGCCCCGGAAGCGGCCGTAAAGCACGACAAGCCCCGCAGCCGGGGCGGCCAGAACCGTTGCCGCCAGGGTGACCAGGGGATCAATGCCTTGGGACAGGACAATCGCCGCGCACAGCACAACCCCCGCAACCTTCAGGCCGGGGCGCGCCGGCCCGGTATGCATGGCAAGAAATTCCAGGAGCCCGATGCAGGCGACGACCAGCACAAGCAGGCGTAACGGCAGGCCGCCGCAAGCCACCGCTCCGGCTGTAACGGCAGAAAACACCAGGGCCGTGCCGATGCGGGTGAGGTTGCCGCTTTTTTGCAGGGCGGCGGCCGCGCGGGCAAGACAGGCGTTTTTTTTCAGGGAGGCGCGGATACGGGTAACAAGCGTGTTCATCACGGTTTCCTCCGGAGGGGAGTCAGCGGGCGGACGGCTGCGGATTGCCGCATTCCGGTTGCCCTCCTGTGCCCCCGTAGCGCCGCGTTCTGCCGGCATAGTCCCGCAGGGCGTCACGCAGGTCGGCGGGCGAAAAATCCGGCCAGAGCACGTCGCAAAAGTACAGTTCGCTGTACGCCGCCTGGAAAAGCAGAAAATTGCTGAGGCGTTTTTCGCCGCCGGTGCGGATGACCAGATCCGGATCCGGCCTGTCCGCCGTATACAGCAGGCGGGACAGCGTCTCCGGGTCCAGGGCGGAAGCGAAGGCGCCGGACTGCATATACAGGCGGCACGCTCTCGCTATGTCTTCACGTCCCGAGTAGTTCAGGGCCAGCGTGAGCACCATGCGTCCGTTGTGCCGCGTGCGCAGGCAGGCGCGGTCCAACGCCCTGCGCGCATAAAGCGGCAGTTCCGCCGTCTCGCCGATGAGCAGAAGGCGGACGCCGCGCTTTTCCAAATCCGGCAATTCTTTGTTGATGAAATCGGTCAGCAGCCTGAAAAGAAACCGCACTTCACGCGCCGGACGCGACCAGTTTTCCCTGGAAAAGGTATACAGGGTGAGCTCCGCTATACCTATGCCCAGGCATTCCTCAACCACGGCGCGGGCCGCGGCCGTCCCCGCCCTGTGCCCTTCGCTGCGCGGCAGGTTTCTGGCCTCGGCCCAGCGGCCGTTGCCGTCCATGATAATTGCCACATGCCCGGGAAGTTTGCCCGCGGGTTCCGCGCAGGGTGCGGCCCCGCAGGCGTCTTCCAGAATGCCTGAGTCGTTCACAAGCGCCTCGCCGCTGTTTACATGCAAAGCAACCTAGCGTTTCGCCGCACGGCGGTCAAGACGCCTTTCGCGTTTCACACCGGCACGATTCCGCCGGATCGCAGCGCGCATTACTCTGAAGCGGACGCCGCGGCTTTTGTTTTCACGTTGCCCTTTCCTTTCCGATTTTTGCTTGCATTAATCAGGAAAAGGCGCTAGTTGAAAACTCATGGAACTTATCGAACAACTAGAGCAACGTATCAGCGCCCTGCTGGACAAGCTCGACAGGCTCGTTGCCGAGAATGCCGCCCTCAAGAAGGAGCATGCTGAGGCAATCAAGACGCTGAAGGATGAAAACGACAGCCTGAGGAACGAGCTGGAGGGAGAGCGTTCGCTGACCACCGATGCGGTGGCGCGGATTGAATCCATAGTGGCGCGCATTAAGGATCGGGCAGGTCAAGAGTAAGACCATGCACAGCCACACTCTCGAAGTGCTGGGTTTTGAGCTGTCCTTTAAGGCTGAAGCCGACTCCGGCCGAATAGGGAAAGCGAAAGATCTGCTGGACGAGAGGTACGAACGGCTTGCGCGGCACGGCGGATCGCTCGGCAAGGAGAAGCTGTTGGCCTTTCTCGCCCTGTCTCTGGCCGATGACGTTTTGGTCATGCGGCAGGAGAAGAACGAGGGAGAGAGGCGAATCCGCGATCTTCTGGGCAAACTTGAAAAAGTCGAAGGACGTACAACGCGCTGACCGCGTTTTTTATTACTTAGGACACCCTGGAGCGCACGTGACGGTTGCCGTCGCAGGCCTCACAAGCATCAGTAAAGGGGTTTGAGCGACGATTCGGTGTGCAGGCCCGGAACACGCCGGGAAGCCTTAAGAATCGTCAGATTATCCCGCCGTAGCGCCATAGGTTCTGCGGGAGGGTATCCGCACGGCTCCTCCGGGGTTACCGACTTTTTCCGTATTGTCGAGACCGGCATTCTCCTTTTTCGGCCGCGCTTTCCCCGCCGGGAAAAGCGCTTTTTTTTGCCCGCCCGCATCTTGTCGAGAGGTGAATATGGAAACGAGCCTCGTTGCCTGCGTTGCCGTCGCAGCCGCCTGCGGCGCGGTCATAAGCCTGTTGCTGGTCCGCGTAGCGGGCGCGCGTCGCCTCAAGGGAGCCGACCTGCTTGCCCGGAGAATTATTGAAGAGGCGAGAAAGGAAGCCCAGGCGCACAAAAAAGAAATTATTCTCCAGGGCAAGGACGAAGTGCTGGAAGCCAAACGCCTTATGGAAGCGGAATTGAAGGAGCGGGAGCGCGAACTCAAGGCCAGGGATAAAAAACTTGAAGAACAGAGCGAAAAGCTTGAAGCCAAACTGGAAAACGCTCGTAAACGGGAGCAGGAATTTTTGTTGACGGAAAGGGAATTCACGCGCAAGGGCAAAGAATTGGAGGAACTGCGCGAGAAATTGACCGCGAAGGTAGCCGAGCAGGAACAGCGCCTGCAGGAAGTGGCCGGACTGACCATGGAAGAAGCCAGAGCCGGTCTTTTTGCGGATATAGAAGCCAAAAGCCGGCATGAAGCGGCCCGCATGATGCGACTCATTGAAACCGAGTCCAGGGAGCTTGCGGACCGCAAGGCCAAGGAAATCCTGGCGACCGCCATTCAGCGCTATGCGGGCGACTATGTGGCCGAGCAGACGGTGACCACCGTCACCCTGCCCAGCGAAGACATGAAAGGGCGCATCATCGGGCGTGAGGGACGCAACATCCGCGCCCTGGAAGCGGCGACCGGTGTGGACCTGATTATCGACGACACTCCGGAAACCGTTATTCTTTCGGCCTACAGTCCTTTGCGCAGGCAGGTGGCCAAGATGGCTTTGGAGCACCTTATTCAGGACGGGCGTATCCATCCCGCGCGCATTGAGGATATTGTGCGCAAGGTTGAGCAGGAGCTTGAGGTGCATGTGCGCGAAGTGGGCGAACAGGCCACCTTCGACGCGGGCGTGCACGGCATGCATCCGGACATCGTGCGACTGCTGGGCCAGCTCAAATTCCGCACCAGTTTTTCGCAGAACGTGCTGCAGCATTCCCTGGAGGTGGCTTCTCTCTGCGGGGTCATGGCGGCCGAGCTGGATATGGACATCAAGCGGGCCAAACGCGCCGGACTGCTGCACGATATCGGCAAGGCGCTGGACCATGAAATTGAAGGCTCGCACGCGGTCATCGGCGCCGACGTGGCCAAGCGCTACGGGGAAAACAAAGATATAGTTCACGCCATAGCAGCGCACCACGAGGACACGCCGCCGAACAGCGCTTTGGCCGTGCTTGTCCAGGCCGCGGATTGTCTTTCCGGCGCGCGCCCCGGCGCGCGCAAGGAACTGCTGGAAAACTACGTCAAGCGTCTTGAAGACCTGGAAAACATAGCGAATTCTTTCAACGGCATTTCCAAGGCCTACGCCATACAGGCCGGCCGCGAAATACGCGTGATGGTCAATGCCGACGACGTGGACGACGACAGCACCTTTTTGCTCTGCAAGGACATTGCCTCGAAAATTGAGTCCAACCTGACCTATCCCGGACAGATCCGGGTCACCGTGATCCGCGAACACAGAGCCGTAGGGTACGCCAAATAACAATGCTTCATAGGCTTCATGTAACAGATGCAGCTGTTGCATCTGTTACATTTGTTACACATGTTGATTACTGTGCCGATATTCCATAGTATCAGCAAGGTGTTATGAATATGCGCCGGCCGGTCGGAGACGCGGCCCGTGCCGGGGAGCCCGTATGCGATGCGCGCTGTTGCAAATCAATTCCACAGTGGGCGACATCAGCGGTAATGCCGAAAAAATCGTTCAGGGGATGCGCAAGGCCGCCGAGGCCGGGGCCGACCTGTGCGTTACTCCGGAACTCGCCCTGATCGGCTATCCGCCCCGGGACATGCTCTTGTACCCGGCCTTCGCGGAGAAGGCCGAGCAGAGCCTGCGCGACATCGCCCGCGCAACGGCGGGCGGCGAACCGGGGCTGATTGTGGGCAGCATAGGTTCCAATGCGTCCGGTTCGGGCAAGCCTTTGCGCAACCAGGCCGTTTTCATCCGCCGGGGACGCATCGAAGCCCGCTACAGCAAGCGGCTTTTGCCCACTTACGATGTTTTCGACGAGGCGCGCTATTTTGAACCGGGCGACTCGCCCTGCCTGATTGAGCACTGCGGTCTGCGTCTGGCCCTCACGGTGTGCGAGGACATCTGGAACGACAGCGCCTTCCTCACCGTCCCGTCCTATGCCGTGGAGCCTCTGGCCGGGCACCCTCCCTTTGATTTGCTCGTCAATGTGTCCGCCTCGCCCTTCACTGTGGGCAAGCAAGCCCGGCGTGAGGACATGCTGACGCGCTTGGCCCGCAAGTACGCGGCGCACGCCGTGTACGTCAATGCGATCGGCGGCAACGACGATTTGATTTTCGACGGCCGCAGTATGCTTGCCGCTCCGGCAGGTACGCTCGCCGCAAGGGCGCGGGGCTTTGAAGAAGACCTGCTCCTTGTCGATATTCCCGCTCCGCTCCCCTTTCCGGCTATGGACGAAAGCGCTCCCGAAGCGGAAATCCTGCAGGCGTTGGTCACGGGCACGCGCGACTATTGCCTGAAAACGGGCCAATCTTCCGTTGTTCTTGGGCTGTCCGGCGGCATAGATTCTTCGCTGACGGCGGCTGTAGCAGTGCGGGCCTTGGGGCCGGACAACGTCCTCGGCCTGCTTATGCCCTCGCCGTACTCCAGCGGGCACAGTCTTGCCGATGCTCTGGAACTCGCGGGCAATCTCGGCATTGAAACCCGTACCTTAAACATCGAGCCGGTCATGCTCGCCTATGACGTCATTCTTGCGCAGGACTTTGCCGGACGTGCGCCGAATGCGGCCGAAGAAAATCTGCAGGCGCGCATACGGGGCAACCTGCTCATGGCCTTTGCCAACAAATTCAACAAACTTTTGCTGACAACGGGCAACAAATCGGAAATTTCCGTAGGCTACTGCACGATATACGGGGACATGTGCGGCGCGCTGGCCGTTATCGGGGACGTATACAAAACCGATGTGTTTCGGCTCTGCCGCCGGCTGAATGCCGAACGCGGCCCGTGCATTCCGGAAAACGTCCTGCTCAAGCCGCCTTCGGCGGAATTGCGACCGAACCAGACGGACCGGGACAGTCTGCCGTCTTATGACGAACTGGACGCCGTCCTGCAGCTTATGCTTGAAGAACGCCGAAGCCCGGAAGAGGTCGTCGCGGCCGGGTATGCGCGGGAAACCGTGTTGAAAACGGCGGCGCTGGTGCAGGGGGCGGAGTTCAAGCGCCGGCAGGCCGCGCCGGTCCTCAAAATCACCGCTCAGGCTTTCGGTGTGGGCTGGCGCATGCCCGTCGCCTGCCGCGGCGTGTGGACTCCTTAACGCCGCACAGGGACGGAGCCGCCTTGGAGCTGTACAGGCCGACATGGTACCGTGTAACGTATAAATTTTCGCATCAGCCCCGATGAGGGGAGTCGGCCTGAGCCGGCGCAGGCCCGACTGGGGAAATCATTTCCCCCTGCCGAGTCCAAGGCGGAGCCCCGGCCGCCGGAGGCGTGCAAAATCAACGGAAACCTGCGCTAAAAACCGCAGGCACATCCGTCGCGGCGGGTGTCGCTCGCCGCGACATACCCGTGGTCCGGGTCGTCCGACAAACGCCAGATGAACTGCCCCGCCCCGGATTCGCCGTGATAGACCGGGTCGATGCGGACGGTGTGCCCCATCGCCTCCAGCGCCGCAGGCAGCGCGGGGTCGTCCCTTGATTCAATATTGACTGAGAAATCGACGTTCACTTTGAAGCGCGGGGCATCGCACGCCGCCTGGGGCTGCTGCCGGTAGTCCAGCATGCGGACAAGGGTTTGGATGTGCCCTTGCGGCTGCACGTCTGCGCCCATGACGCCGAAACTCATGCGGGGTTTTCCGTCCTGAGTGAGAAAGGCGGGGATTATGGTATGGAAAGGCCGTTTACCCGGCGCCGCGACATTGGGGGACGCGGGATCGGCGGAAAAGGCGGTTCCCCGGTTCTGCAGGCTTATACCGTATTCGGGCACGACGACGCCTGATCCGAAGCCCATATAGTTGGACTGAATGAAGGACACCATCATGCCCTTTTCGTCCGCCGCAGCAAGGTACACGGTGCCGCCGGACGAAAAGGCGCCGGGTCCGTAAAAGGAAGCCCTGCGCGGGTCAATGAGCGCGGCCCGTCCGGCAAGGTAGTCCGGGTCCAGGAGTTCTCCGGGCGTAACGCGCATGCTTTTCGGGTCGGCGACATAGCGGCGGATATCGGCAAAGGCCAGTTTCATCGCTTCAATTTGCAGGTGCCGGCTTTCCGGCGAATCCGGCTTCAG
>JAITEY010000067.1 GCA_031281815.1 Desulfovibrio sp.
GGGTTTGCCGAGATAGCGGCCTGCATGCGCGCCATAGCCGTGGCTGAAGCCTTCCATGAGCGCCGCTTCCTGGATTTTGCCCGCAACATCAAGGAAGGCCGCGCGTTTTCCCGGCCCGAACCCGTCAAATGGCGTTGCCGCAACTGCGGGTATGTGCATGAAGGCGCCGGCGCCCCGGATAAATGTCCGGCATGCGCCCATCCTCAAGCCTATTTCGAGTTGCTCGGCATCAATTGGTGAACGACGTCCGGCATCTGATCCGGGTGCTGCATGTCGCCTCCGCGCTCGACCTCGGCGGCACGGCGAAGACAATGCAGCTTTTTGTTCAGCATCTGGACCGCCGGCGTTTTCTGCCGGCCGTCTGGAGTCCGGGGCAGGGACCGCGCGGGCGACTGTTGAGGGACAGCGGCGTACCGCTGTTCATCGGCAAAGACCTCGCGGCCTGCGCCCGGCAGTTCCGTCCGCACATCGTGCACGTGCACAGGGCGGGCTGGCCCGAGCCGGAGCTTTTGCGGCCCCTGCGCGCAGCCTTCAGGCCCGGCCCGGAGCATCCGTGCCGCCGCTTGCCGCGCATCGTTGAAACCAACGTCTTCGGGCGTTACGATCCTTCGCCTTCCGGGCGGCTCATCGACGTTACCCTGCTGGTTTCGCACTTCTGCGCCGAGCGGCTGCGCGTTGCCGAAGGCCGCGTCATTGAAGCTCCGCGTCATGAAGTGCTGTATAATCCCGTGGACGTCGAAACCTATGCGGTCCTGACGCCCGACCCGGAACAGCGCGACTACTCAAGGCCGGTCTTCGGGCGTCTTTCCCGCGCCGACCCCGGCAAATGGTCCATGTTGACGCTTGAAGCGCTGCCTCTGGTGCGCAGTCGCGTTCCCGAGTTCACCTTCCTCGTGATCGGAGGCATTCCCGAAGCCGGGGAGTTTGTCAGGGCGCACGGGCTTGAAAGGCATGTGCATTTCCTGCCGCCGGCGCTTACGGACGAAGAACTGGCAGGCTTCTTCAACCGGCTGAGTTTCTTTGCGCACGCCAACAACACGGGCGAAAGTTTCGGCATGGTCATTGCCGAGGCCATGGCCGCCGGCCTGCCGGTCGTCACCCACCCGTGCCGGGACTGGCGCGACAATGCCCAAGTGGAACTGGTCCGGAACGGCGTCACGGGGTTTGTTGCGGACGGTCCTCAAGCGTACGCCGACGCCGTTGTCCGCCTTCTGAGCGATCCCGCCCTGTGCCGCGCCGCGGGCGCGGCCGCGCGCGCCGACGCGCGGGCGCGTTTCGACGTGCATGCGCTGACGCGCCGCCTTGAGGCAATCTACGACGAAACGCTGTCGCGGATATACGTTGAGACGGGTTGCGCCGCCGTAACATTGCAAGCGGCAATCGACGGGTAGCGTTTTTCCGGAAAAAATGGCATTGTGGCAACCGCGCCGCAGGACGCGCGCCCCGTACGGCGCGCCCGCCCGTTTCCCCTGCGGCGGCAAGACGCATCGGAGAAAACCATGTTCAAGCCCGTATCCGGTCGGATGCCGCGCCCCGGCTCTTCGTTTCTTACCCGTGTTGCCGTGTGCCTTTTTCTGCTGCCGGCGCTGTCGCTCTCCGGTTGCGCAAGCAAATACGGGGAACAGACCACGCAGGTGAACTACTATCCGGATTGCTACGCCCCGATAAACGATTTGCGCTCGTCGGAATACACAACGGCCAAGAGCGCAGGGGCAGGGGCGGCGGTCGGAGCGATTCTGGGCGCATTGGTCGGCTATGCGGCCACAGGCAAGGCCTCCGGCGCCCTTGCCGGCGCCGCGGTCGGCGGCGTGGCCGGCGGAGGGGCCGGAGCGGCATACGGGTCGCACAAGAGCAGTGAGCAGGAACGCGCCGCCCTCGACGACTACAACGCCCGGCTGGACGGCAATGTCCGGGAACTCAACCGGGCAGTTGCCGCGGCCAAAGTCGCCCGCCAGTGCTATTCCCGCCAGTTCACCGCAGCCGCCTCCGAATTTAAGGCCGGACACATCAGCAAAACCCAGTTCAACGATCGCTATCTCGAAATTGCGCAGGGGCTGCAGGAAGCCGCGAACATCCTCGGTGACGCGGGGAAAAACGGCGCGCAGTTCGCGGATGAATACAACCGGGCGCTGAACAGCGGACAACAGGGAGCAACAGAGGGCAAACCGGCGCGCGCCGGGCGTAAAGCGTCCGGGCAGACGCGGGAGGCGGCGGTCACGCGCGGCAAAAGCGCCGACATGCACCGCTCCGTCGCGGCGGTTCAGGAGGAAGAACGCGCCCTGCTCCGCGACCTTGAAGAAAAACGAGCCCAGGCTAGGGACATTATGAGTTGACGGGCGGTGACCCCGCAACAATGATTTCGGAAGTAAGGCGACATGAGCGAACACGACGTCCCCTCGGAAGGAAAGGATACGGAACGGGCCGAGGCGGTCCTTTGGTACCGGCGGGCGGGATTCTGGTTCGTTGCGGGCGTACTCCTCGGCGTTGCGGCCATACTTCTGCATGTGTACGGACTTTTCCCCGCGTTGCGGCACGCGGAGGCCCCGGCGCCGCCCGTTGCCGCCGCTCCCGCGGAAGCGGACGATGCCGCGGCGCGCCTGGAACGCCTGCGCGCCGGCAACAGAGGACTTGAAGACGAAGTGTTGCGCCTGAAAGCCTTGTTGCGCGAAGACC
Source organism: Desulfovibrio sp. (assembly GCA_031281815.1). Classification (GTDB taxonomy): domain Bacteria; phylum Desulfobacterota; class Desulfovibrionia; order Desulfovibrionales; family Desulfovibrionaceae; genus Frigididesulfovibrio. Next base: position 2,674 of record JAITEY010000067.1, read on the forward strand.
CCTGCGCTTTGCCCGCCCTGTTGGGGAAAACCGTTCCGGAAGGAGCGGTCGCAACGCCGCCTGATCCCGCCGCAACGCCGTCAAGCCCCGGTCCGGTCCCTGCCGGAGCAGGCAAGAACACGCCCGCGCCGACCTCCGCGCCGACCTCCGCGCCTCCGCCGGCCGTACCCGCCGGGATCGCCGAACTGCTGACGGGCGCCACCGTGTTTGTCGTCTCCTCATACGACGACTCGGTTGGCCTGGGTTCGGGTTTTTTCGTCGCCCCCGGCATCGTCGCCACCAACAGGCATGTGGCCCGGTCGCCGCAGGCACAGGTCATCGTCGGCAACAAGGTCTTGGGCGGCATGCGCCGCGCAGGCGTTGTCGCCTTCAGCGCCGACGAAGACCGCGATTTTGCCTTGCTGCAGGTTGACGGAAGAGAGGCGGCCGCCGCGCCCTTTCTGCGCATAGCCGACGGCGCGAAACGCACCGAGCGCGTGAGCGCCTGGGGATTCCCGGGTTACATTGCGGCCATTGACCCCAAACTTTCGGCCATGGCCGAAGGCGACATCAACTCGGTGCCGGATGTGGTGTACTCCGAAGGGGTGGTCAGCGTCGTTCTGGACAGGGTTCCGCCCGTGATCCTGCATACCGCCGCGCTGTCCCAGGGCAACAGCGGCGGTCCTCTGGTCAATGTCGCCGGCGTGGTCGTCGGCATCAACACTTTTATCCGTCAGGCCGACCAGTCGTACAGCCAGACCAATATAGCCCTGCCCGGCTCGGAGCTGGCCGCATTTATGCGCGCGGGCGGGTTCAAGCCGACCGGACCGGAATGACACCGATGCCTCAATAAAGTTCCACAGCAGGCAAAAATTATGTCAATATCGGGCACCGAACCGGAACGACACCCACACAGCAACAACCGGTACCGGAACGACACCCGTACCGGAATGACACCGATGCCGGGATAACAAGAGCATGTCGTCGACCCTCATAGCAACCACCAGGCGCGGCGCTTACAATGCCTTGCGTTTTCAGGGCATTCTGGTGACCGAGAGCTACGCGCAACTGGCCGCCCTGCTTGAAAAACGCCTTTCACCGCGTCACGCCCGCTTTTTGGCCGAACCGGCCCACGATGCGTCCGGAAGCACGACGGACTGGTACACACGGACCGAAGAACGCGTAAGGCCGATCGCGGAACTGCCGGAAAACGAAAAAAGCGCGGCGTTGCGGGCCGTTTCCGCCGTGGCCTCGGATATCGCGGAACTGGCGGAAACGCTGAAAGCCGGCCCGGATTCCTCCTCCGTCATCCGGGGCAATATTCTTTCCCTGGCCTTGCATTACCCCGGCGAAGAACACCTGTACACGGCAGGCGACCAGCCTGTGCTGACCTGCTGGGGCTTCGACCCCGGCTCTCCCGACGTGCAGCCGGAAGACCTTGTGCGGCTGGGCAGCGCGCTTCCCGTGCCCAAGGCCGCCGCATCGGCCCCGGGCACAGCGACTCCGGCCGCGCCGGCACAGGAAAGCGCGACTTTCGCCGCCGCCCCGGCGGCCGCGCGCAGTATCGCGGCATTCCCGTGGGGTGCCTTGCTGCGGCTGCTTGCGGGTCTGGCCTTGGCGCTCGCCCTGTATTTCCTCATTGCCCTGCTCGCCGGACCGTCCGGCTGCCTGCCCGCCGGGCAACGGCTCGGCGGCTGCGCGCCCGCGCCCGCGCCCGCGCCGCCGGCCGCGAATACCGCGGCCGAAGCACCGGAAACGGACGCGGTACTGCTGCGCGGCCTGAACGCCGAACAAGAAAAGGAAGCATCCCTGCGCCGCGAGCTGGCGGACCTGCAACGCCGCCTGGAGGCTCGAATCCTGGAATGCCCGCGTACCCCGCCTCCCCCGTCGGAGCCGGAAAAAAAAGCGCCGGAAAAAGAAGAAGCGGAAGTGCCTCCTCCGGCCCTCGCGGACCTCATGCCCGTTACTCCCGATCCCGAGCCTGAGCCGCCCGCGCCGCAACCCGAACCAAAGCCCGAGCCCAAACCGAAAGCTCCTGCGCAGAAAAAGGGAGAGGACCTGAAAATACCTGAAGAAGCACGCAAAAACAAAGATATGCGTTTTCTCGAAGGATGCTGGAATTCCGATTCCGGCTTGGTGGATTCTTCCGGCGACCCGGTCATCGTGACCTATTGTTTCGACGACAAGGGCAACGGCACACGGGCCATAACCCGGAAACAGAGAGGTGATCGCTGCGCGGGGTCGGTGCGGGCGCGCTTCGACGGGTCGGGCAAGCTGCTCATCGACGCCGACGGCGCGGCCTGCCCGCGCGGCAGCGCCTTTGTGCCGCACCGCGTCGAATGCCTGCCGGGAGCCGGCGGGGACGCGCGCTGCAACGGCAGGGAACTGGGCGGGTTCAAAAACCGCTGGAATGCGAAATTCCGCAAAAATTGAAAGGCGTCACCCCTTGCCGACAACGCAGGATGGGCACAATGATTGAAATGCCGCATTATATCTTTCCCGTCAGCCTGATCCCCGGAGCATGCCCGCAGTTCCTGGATTTTGAGGCGAATCTCGCTGACCCGGAGCGGAAAAACGCCCGTTTTTCCCGCGCGTTCCGCGAGGAACGCAGACCCGGCAGCAGCGGCGACGGACGGGAGAATTTCCTGCTGCATTGTCTGGTTGAAGACGACAAAGGACGCTGGACGGATGAAGTCGACGGCAGCGCCGGGCCGCCGCCGGATTACGAGATTGATTCCCTGAAATGCCTGGATGTTTTTCTCAACCGCTGGGTACCCCTGCCGTTTCTGCGTCTGAGGGATATGAAAGGACCGGACGGCGAAGCCCTGTACGCCAAAGGACCGTCCAACTGGGCAAGAGTCAGGATTGCCTTTCCTGCTGCCGAAACGCGGGTCTTGCGCGTCGTGCTTGTTTTCGACACCGAAGTGGAAGAGCCGCCGGAGGGGGAAGACGGGCATTTTGCCCTGTCCCCGGACGACGTTGATGCCGGCGCCGTGTTCGGTCTGGCCTGGAGGGCGCGCGACAACGCATGGTTCCTCAATGCCGCATGGGTGGACCGCTGGCTGTTTTCCCAACGCGAAGCCTGCAGGGCCGGCAAGGGCAAAAAGGCCGAATCTTTTTTCGTCATGGAATATCTGGCGGAGTACCTCACGTTTTTGGAATTTCTTCACAGGATTCTGCCCGACGACAGGGTAAGGGTCGTCAATCCGGACCGCGACGCCCCGGTTGAGGCGGACCTCATTCTGGATCTGGGCAACTCGCGTACTACGGGTATTATTGTGGAGACCGCGCCCAGGCAAAGTACCGACCTGAACAACAGCTACCTGTTGCAGATACGGGATTTGAGCGCGCCGGAAAACGTGTACGCCGAGCCTTTCGCCACGCGCATCGAGTTTGTCGAGCCGTCCTTCGGGGATGAAGCGGCTTCGCGGCTTTCGGGGCG
>JAITEY010000089.1 GCA_031281815.1 Desulfovibrio sp.
GGAGAGGCGGCGCACCCGTGCGCCTGTCGGAAATAGCAACGGTCATCGACAGCGTGGAAAACGACCGCAGAGCCGGATGGTACAACGAATACCGCGCCTTTACCCTGGCCATCGAACGCCAGCCGGGGGCGAACACAGTGGAACTCGTGGACAACATCAAGAAAGTGTTGCCCGAACTGCGCAGGCAGGTACCCGCTTCCATCGAGTTCAAAGTGCAGTACGACCGTTCGGAAAGCATCCGCGAGGCCGTGCACGACGTGCAGTTCACCATGTGCCTGACCGTGTGTCTGGTGATTATGGTGATTTTCCTCTTTTTGCGCAACCTGTCGGCGACGATCATACCGAGTCTGGCCGTTCCCCTGTCCATTGTCGGGGCCTTCGCGTTTATGTATATGCTCGGGTTTTCCCTGAACAACCTGTCGCTCATGGCCCTGACCCTGTCCGTGGGTTTTGTGGTGGATGATGCCGTGGTCATGCTGGAAAACATCGTCCGGCACATGGAAATGGGCAAAAAACCGGCGCAGGCCGCCCTGGACGGCTCCAAGGAGGTCGGGTTCACCATTTTGTCCATGACCCTTTCCCTGGTGGCCGTCTTTATTCCCGTGCTCTTCCTCGGCGGGATCGTGGGCAGGCTGTTCCACGAGTTCGCGCTGACCATAGCCTTGGCCATCCTGATGTCCGGGCTGGTTTCCCTGACCCTGACGCCCATGTTGTGCAGTCGTTTTCTGCGTCCGATGAACCACGGGGAACGCCAGGAAGGCTTGTCCGGCGGGGCGGAGCGACTGTTCGGCAAGGCTCTGGCCTTTTATGAAAGAACCCTGCGCGCCGCCGTGCGGGCGCGTTTCGCCTGCCTGCTGGTGTCCTTCGGCATCATCGGCCTGACGGGTTTTCTGTTCGTCGCGGCGCCCAAGGGGTTTCTGCCCACGGAAGACATAGGGCAGATCGTCGTGCGCACGGAAGGCCAGCAGGGCAGTTCCTTGGCCAACATGCAGGCGCACCAGGAGCAGCTTGTGGACATCGTCCGCGGCAATCCCTATGTCGCCCGCTACATGTCCGTCATCGGCGCGGGCGGCGGCGCCAACTTCACGCATGAAGGCTTCATCGGCATCACCCTCGTCGACAGGTCGAAGCGGCCTCACGCCACGGAAATCATCCGGCAGATCAGACCCCTGTTCGAAAACGTGCCGGGCATTCGCGCCTACACGGCCATGCCTCCGCCCATCCGCATAGGCGGCGCTGCTACCAAGAGCTTGTACCAGTTCACCATGCAGAGCCCGGACATGGACCTGCTGTACCGCGATGCGCAGAATTTTTACAACAAAGTGCAGGGGCTTGAGGAAGTGCAGAACGTTTCCACGGACCTCTTGTTGTCCAATCCCGAAGTGCGGGTAAAGATACTGCGCGACAAGGCTTCCGCTTTAGGCATTACCGCCGGGCAGATTGAAACCGCGCTTTCCTTGTCCTACAGCACGCGTGAAGTGTCCACCATTCTGGCGCCCAACAACGATTTTCAGGTCATACTGGAGCTTGAGCCCAAGTTCAGGGACCAGCCGCGCACCTTGGAACTGCTGCATGTGCGCGCGCCTTCCGGCCGGCTGGTGCCTCTGTCCACCCTTGTGGAAATGAGTACGGGCGTCGGCCCCATGGTGGTGAACCATCTCGGGCAGATGCCCTCGGTGACGGTTTCCTTTGACCTGCGGGACGGCGTTTCGTTGAGTCAGGCCGTGGACAAGGTGCAGGAACTGGCGCGCACGACCCTGTCCGATTCAATAAGCACCAGTTTCCAAGGCACGGCCCAGGCCTTTCAGTCCTCCTTTCAAAACCTGTGGCTGCTGCTGGCCATGTCCATATTCGTCATCTACATCGTGCTCGGCATACTCTACGAAAGCTTCATACATCCGGTGACCATACTGTCGGGCCTGCCCGCGGCCGGTGTCGGGGCGCTGGCAACCCTGCTCCTTTTCGGGAAAGACCTGGATATATACGGTTTCGTCGGCATCATCATGCTCATAGGCATCGTCAAAAAGAACGCCATCATGATGATAGATTTCGCGCTTGAAGCCCAACGCGGTCGAAACATCGACGCGGCGTCGTCCATCATCCAGGGAGCGCTGGTGCGTTTCCGGCCCATCATGATGACCACCATGGCCGCCCTGACGGGGACGTTGCCCATAGCGATAGGCTACGGCGCCGGCGGGGAAGCCAGACAGCCTCTCGGGCTTGCCGTGGTCGGCGGTCTTTGCGTTTCACAGGTGCTGACCCTGTATCTGACGCCCGTGTATTACACCTACCTGGATCAGGTGCAGCAGTTCATCAGGGAGCGGGCAAGGGGCAAAGCGCATGAAGCCGCACATACGTTTTGACGGGGCATCCGGAACGTTGGTCCTGTTGGATCAGCGCAGGCTGCCGGCAAGCGAGGAATATTTTTTCTGTCGGGATACGCGTGACCTCATATACGCGATACAGGAAATGGTCGTGCGGGGAGCGCCCGCCCTCGGCGTGGCGGCCGCCTTCGGTTGCGTTCTGGCGGCGCGGGAAACGGCAACCGCTTTCAGCAGTCCGCGGCAAGGCGCGGAAGCTCTCGACTCGCTGCTCGACGTCCTTGCCGCGGCCCGGCCCACAGCCGTCAATCTCCCCCGGATGATTGACCGCATGCGCAAGGTCCGGCAGGACCGGGATCCTCCGACCTTTGCCGAACTCGTTGCTTTGTGGGAAGCCGAAAGTGAGCGCATACACCGGGAAGACCGGGAAGTGAACCGGCGTATCGGCGCATTCGGAGCCGAACTTCTGACCTCGGGCGATGTCGTGCTGACGCACTGCAATGCCGGTGAACTGGCGACGGGGGGAGGCGGAACGGCCTTGGGCGTGATTTATGCGGCCCGAGGGCAAGGTAAGGATATCAGAGTCATTGCCGGCGAGACGCGGCCTCTGTTGCAGGGCGCGAGACTGACCGCCTATGAACTGCACAGAAACGGCGTGCCCGTTACGCTGGTCTGCGACAACGCCTGCGCCCTGCTCATGAGCAAGGGCATGGTGAGCAAAGTGGTGACCGGCGCGGACCGCATAGCCGCCGACGGGGACACGGCGAATAAAATCGGCACCTACGGCATAGCCCTGGCGGCGTACGCGCACGGCATCCCGTTTTACATAGCGGCGCCGCTGACCAGCGTGGATATGCAAACGCCGACCGGTGACGATATTCCCATTGAGGAACGCCCGGAAAGCGAAGTGACCTATTTCGGCAGCCGCCGTATATGCCCGGAAGGCGTC
>JAITEY010000095.1 GCA_031281815.1 Desulfovibrio sp.
TGCGAAGCGCCGTTCCCCGGCGATTACGGGGCGGAGAACGCGGCGGCCGTCGCGGCGCTCGCCCTGAGTCTCGGACTTGAGCCGGACGACATACGTAGGGGGCTGGCCGCGGCGGAAACGCCCGCGCAACGGTTCGCCGTGCGGCATTGTTGCATATCGGGGCGCGGCCGCTATGCCCTTGTGGACGACAGCTACAACGCCAATCCGCTCTCGGCGGCACGCGTCATCCCGGCAGCCGGAGACGCGGCGCGTGCAGGCGGTCTGCCCTTTGTGCCGGTACTCGGTGAAATGCTTGAACTGGGTGAAGAAAGCCCGGCCGCCCATGAAAGACTTGGAGAAATCGTCGCCGCAACGCGGCCTTCCGCCGTGTTTTGGACGGGCGGGCAGGCGGACGAGGTGCTCCGGGGACTGCGCCGGGGCGGCCTGCCGGGACGCCTGGAGGAACTGCCCGCGCGCGCCGAGGATTTCGTTTCGCGCTTGGAGGCAATGGGACCCGCGCTCGTGCTGTTCAAAGGCTCCCGCGCCAATCGGCTGGAGCGGTGGGTGGAAGCGCTGCTGCGCAAGGCCGGGGATACTGCGCAGTTGACCGGGGAAACTGCGCAGCCGGCCGGGAGTATCGGACGGTTGAACCGGGATACTGCGCAGCCGGGCGGTAATGCTGCGCGGTCGGGTGGTAATGCAGAGCAGCCGGCCGGGAGTACTGCACAGCCGACAGGGAATACCGCGCCGTTGACCGGGGATACTGCGCACTCGGCAAGGGAGCCGCGCGTTCACTTCGGGCAACGCCCGGATATCCCGCCGAAGGCAGGCGACGCGCAGGGGCGCAATTTCAGGATGCGGACAAAGGGGGACGGCCGTGTTCTATAATCTGCTTTATCCTTTGAGTTCGGAAGTCAGCGTATTCAACGTCTTCCGCTACATAACCTTCCGTTCCGTATGGGCGCTGCTCACGGCCCTGATCATCGCCGTGCTGGTCGGTCCGCTGTTCATCGAGAAACTCCGGCAACTCAAACTCGGGCAGTATATCCTGCAAGACGTCGAGGCGCACCGCTGCAAGGCCGGCACCCCGACCATGGGCGGTCTGCTCATGGCCTTTTCGCTGACCGTGAGCATGGTGCTCTGGGGCGACTGGACCAATCCCTGCGTCCTCCTGTGCATGTTCGTGTTCCTGGGGTTCGCGGCCGTAGGCTTTACGGACGATTACCTGAAAATTCGGCGTAAAAACAACAAGGGACTGAACGCCAAAAGCAAACTTGCCGGACAGTTGCTGGTCGCCGGCGCGGCCATGTGCCTCCTGTACACCCTGCCGGCCTATTCCACGGAGTTGTCCGTGCCCTTTTTCAAGAATTTCACGCCGGACTTGGGATTGTTTTATCTGCCTTTCGCGGTGCTGGTCATGGTCGGCGCCTCCAACGGCGTGAACCTGACGGACGGTCTGGACGGTCTTGCCGCCGGTCCGGTCATCGTTGCCGGCATATGTTTCGCAGTGTTCGTGTATGTCGCGGGCAACGCCGCCATGGCGGGTTATCTGCAGATAGCGCATGTGCCGGGCGTGGGCGAAGTGACGGTGTTTTGCGGCGCTTTTGCGGGCGCGTGCATAGGTTTTTTGTGGTTCAACGCCTACCCGGCGCAGATTTTTATGGGCGATACGGGTTCCCTGTCCCTGGGCGGAACGCTGGGTTTTCTGTCCGTGCTCTGCAAGCAGGAACTGTTGCTGCTGGTGGTCGGCGGACTGTTCGTCGTGGAAACCCTGTCCGTCATCCTGCAGGTGGGCTGGTTCAAGTTCACGGGCGGCAAGCGCATTCTGCGCATGGCGCCTTTGCATCACCATTTCGAGTTGGCGGGCACCCCGGAATCGAAGATTATTATCCGCTTCTGGATAACCTCGGCCCTGCTGGCCCTGGCTGCGCTCTCCGTACTCAAGCTGCGCTGACGGAAGGAAGACATCATGAGGCTGCATTCGACAATAATCCGCGTTCGCCGCACGGCGGCCCTGTCTGCCCGGCGGGCGCCGGCGGAACGCAAGCCGCGCGGGCATGGAGCCGGATCATGACAAAGCCGGGCGTTACGGATTCGTTCGACACTGCCGTGCGCCGCGCGCCGTCGATCCTGCCCGGCAGGGAAGCGCCGATTGCGCCGGGGGCGACGGCCGTCGTGGTCGGCGCAGGCCTTTCGGGGTTTGCGGCGGCACGGCTGCTCGCCGCGTGGGGCGCGCGCGTCCGGCTCCTTGAGCGCAACGCCGATCCGGGGCAGGAGGTGATGGAACGCGCGCGTGAGGCCGGTTTCGAACTGCTGTTGGGGGAACATACACCGGAGCAGTTCCGGGGCGCGTCCCTGGTCGTCGTCAGCCCCGGAGTGCCGCCCGCAACGCTTGCTCCTCTGCGGGCCGCGGCCGGAAATCCTCCGCTGATCGGCGAAACCGAACTGGCTCTGCGTTGTGTGCGCGAGCCCGTGTCGGCCGTAACCGGAACGAGCGGCAAGACGACCACCGTCAGCCTTGCCGCGGCCATGCTGCGCGCGGCGGGCAAAAAGGTCTTTCTCGGAGGCAACATAGGCGTGCCGCTTTCGGAGTATGCGCTGTCCGGCGAGACTGTCGACGTCCTGGTGCTGGAACTGTCCAGTTTCCAGCTTCAGTGCATGTTCAGCCTGCGTCCCAGGGCGGCCGTCCTGCTCAACCTGGCCGCCAACCACCTGGATCACCACGCGGACATGGCCGAATACAGCGCGGCCAAGTTCAGCATCTTTGCCCGGCAGGAGGGGGACGACCTGGCCGTTGTGCCGGAAGACCTAGCGGAAGAATACCGGCGGCGTGGTTACAAGGGCCGTCTGAAAATATTCCGGGCCTCGGGGCGCTTCCCCATGGGCCGTCTCATAGGCGCGCACAACGCCGCCGACGCCGAAGCCGCCTATCTCGCGGCGGCCGAGTTCGGCGTGAGCGAAACGGACGCGGCGCGCGCCGTCGCCGCTTTTACGCCCTTGCCGCATCGCCTGGAAAAGGTGGGGAAACTGGACGGCGTCAGTTACGTCAACGACTCCAAAAGCACGACGGTGGATGCCTTGCGCGCGGCTCTGCTGAGTTTCGACGCACCGCTGCTGCTGCTGGCAGGCGGGCATTTCAAGGGCGGAGACCTGGAATCCCTGCGTCCCCTGCTGTCGGCAAAGGTCAAGGCCGTCGCCCTGTTCGGGGCGAGCCGTGAAGTTTTTGAAAAAGCTTGGCGCGGAACCGTGCCACTGACCTGGGACCCGGAACTGCCGGCGGCCCTGCGGCGCCTGCGCGCAGCGGCGCGGGCGGGCGACGTTGTTCTGCTTTCTCCCGCGACCGCGAGTTATGATTTATACGGGAGTTACAAGGAGCGCGGCGACCATTTGCGGCGTCTTGTCGCGGCGGCCGTCGCCGGGGAGGAAATACTGTGAGCGGCGCTTCGGAACATGCCGCGGTTCAGCCGCGCGGTCACCCGGATTGGTGGCTGTTGGCCGTTGTTGTGGTCCTGGTCTTCCTGGGCCTGACCATGGTGTTTTCCGCCAGCGGCATTTCCGCCGAGCGCGTCCAGGCCGACACCTACTATTTCTTCAAGCGCCAGCTCCTGTTCGTGCTGGTCGGCGGCCTGGGGCTGACTTTGGCCGCGTCCCTGCCGCGCCCGGTGCTGGAGCGTTTGCATTACCCGGCCCTGCTGGTCGGTTTCGCCTTGCTGGCCGCCTGTCTGACGCCTCTGGGCACGGCCGCCAAGGGCGCGAACCGCTGGATAGGTCTCGGTCCCCTGCGCATGCAGCCCATGGAATTCGCCAAGATCGCGCTGGTTCTGTACCTCGCCTACTTCATGGGCACCAAGCAGACCATCGTGAAAAGTTTCAGCAAGGGAGTGCTGCCGCCTTTTCTGATTACGGGCGCCATGTGCGCCCTGCTGCTTCAGCAGCCGGACTTCGGGGGGGCGGCCTTTTGCGCCATTCTGCTGTTTTTCATGTGTTTCGCCGGAGGGACGCGTCTTGTCTACCTCATCGGTTCCGGCCTCACAGCCGCGGCTGGGGGCTATCTGCTGGTGGTGGCCGAGCCTTACCGGTTCCGCCGTCTGCTGGCCTTCCGCGACCCCTTTGCCGATGCCTCGGACAGCGGCTACCACCTTGTGCAGTCGTTTTACGCCTTCGGATCGGGCGGGCTGTCCGGGGCGGGCCTGGGCGCGGGCAAACAGAAACTCTTCTATCTGCCCGAGGCGCACAACGATTTCATCATGGCCGTGATGGGCGAGGAAACCGGGTTTATCGGGATTTCCCTGATGTTTTTGCTGCTGCTCTGCTTTTTTCTGCGCGGCATGCGCATCGCGCTCGGCCAGCCGGATATGCGTCTGCGGCTCACGGCCTTCGGGCTGTTGCTGGTCCCCGCCTTGTCCTGCGTGCTGAACCTGGCGGTGGTCATGGGCGTGGTGCCGCCCAAGGGCGTGCCCATGCCCTTCATCAGTTACGGCGGAAGCAGTTTGTCGGCATCACTGATCTGCGTGGGGCTGCTGCTCAATTTGTCGCGCAATCTGGAGGACGCATGACGGGAGAAAAGCGCATACTGCCCGGTTGCTGCGACAGCCCGCCTGCATCGCCAGTCCGCGCGGGGCTGCCGCGCAATTTGTCGCGCATTGCTGTGCCGCGCAATCCGGAGAGCGTATGACGGACGCAAAACGCATACTGCTCAGCAGCGGCGGCACGGGAGGGCATATTTTCCCGGCTCTGGCCCTGGCCGAGGAACTCGCGCGGCGCGGACCGGAGACGCGCATCCTGTTCATGGGCGGAGCATACGGGCCGGAAGGCAGGCTGGCCGCGGCGGCGGGACTGGATTTCATCGCTCTGCCCGTGCGCGGGTTCATGGGACGGGGGGCGCGCGCCCTCGGGGCCGTGCCCGGCATGCTGCGCGCCTTGGCGGAAGCGGCGCGGGTCATACGCAAATTTTCTCCGCACGCTGCCGTCGGCTTCGGCGGCTATGCCTCCTTTGCCGGTGTTTCGGCCGCCGCCCTGCTCGGCATACCGGCGGCCGTGCACGAGCAGAATGCCCTGCCGGGCATCGGCAACCGCATTCTGGGGCGCATGGCCCGGCGCGTCTTCTTGTCCATGCCCGACCTTACCGGGGCCTTTGATGCGCGTAAAACGCTGCTGACCGGCAATCCCGTGCGCGCCGACATAGCTGCGCTGTACGCGCGGGCGCGGGATAAGGCGGCGCTTCGGGAAACCGGAACAGACGGCGAACGCCCGCCGCGGCTGCTGGTCATGGGCGGCAGCCGGGGGGCGCGGGCTGTGAATCTGGCGGTCGCGGGCGCGGCCTCCGCACTGCTGAACGCCGGGGTGGAAATTCTCCACCAGACGGGAAACGAGGACTTGGAGACGATACGCGAGGCATACAGCGCCTGGGGAACGGAACAGGCAAGGGCCGTGCCTTTCATCGACGACATGGGCGGGGCCTACGCTTGGGCGGACCTGGCTTTCTGCCGCGCCGGGGCCACGACGGCGGCCGAACTCTGCGCCGCAGGACTGCCTTCGGTACTCGCGCCTTTCCCCCATGCCGCGCGCGACCATCAGCGTTTCAACGCGCGCGTCATGGAAGACGCCGGCGCGGCCGTGATTCTGGAACAGGAACGTTTTGCGGCGCGCCCGGAGACAGTGGCCGACACCCTGCTGCCGCTCCTGAACGACAAGGCGAGATTGCGCGCCATGTCCGCGAACGCACTGGACGCGGCGCGGCCGAGCGCGGCCGCGCACATGGCCGACGCTCTCGCGGAGTTGATCGGGGAAAGAAAAGCGGAGGCGGCATGAGCAGTATGCGGAACATAAAAAGCGTACACATGGTGGGCATAGGCGGGGCCGGCATGAGCGGCATAGCCGAAGTGCTGATCAATCTCGGTTACGACGTACACGGGTCGGATTTGGCCGAAGGGGCCGCCGTCCGGCGTCTGCGTGAACTCGGGGCGCGCATCGTCGTCGGCCACGACGCCGCCAATCTCCTGCTGCCGCATGTGCTGGTCAAGTCCACCGCCGTGGGCGACGACAACCCGGAAGTGGCGGCGGCCAGGGAGCGCGGTATTCCCGTGATTCCCAGAGCCGAGATGCTGGCCGAACTGATGCGCCTGCGCACCGGCATAGCCGTAGCCGGCACCCACGGCAAGACGACGACGACGTCCTTTCTTGCGGCCGTTTTCGACGCGGCCGGCGCCGACCCCACCGTGATCATAGGCGGCCGGCTGAACGCCTACGGCGCCAACGCGCGTCTGGGCGGCGGCGAATTCCTGATTGCCGAGGCCGACGAATCCGACGGCTCCTTCCTCTGCCTCTTTCCGATAATGAACGTGGTCACCAACGTGGACATGGACCACCTGGATTTTTACCCCGACCGGGACAGTATAGACGACGCCTGTGTCCGTTTCATGAACAAGGTGCCCTTTTACGGCATAAACGTGGTCTGCGGCGACGACCCCGGCGTGCGGCGCATCCTGCCGCGCGTGAACCGCCCGGTAACGACCTACGGGTTCAGCGCGGGCAACGATCTGACGGCCGAAGCGGCGGGCAGCCCCGGCACGGGTTCCTGGACGGTGCGCCTGCGCGGCGTGCGCCTGGGTCGTATACGTCCCGCCCAGCCGGGCCGGCACAACATTCTGAATGCCCTCGGGGCAGTAGGCGTTTCCCTTCATGCGGACGTGCCTTTTGAAGTCTGCGCAGAGGCCCTGCACAAATTCAAGGGCGTAGCCCGCCGCTTCGATCGCAAGGGAGAAAAACGCGGCGTCCTGGTGCTGGACGATTACGGCCATCATCCGGCGGAAATCGCCGCGACTCTGGAGGCCGTGCGCGACTGCCTGCCCGACCGCAGGGTGGTCGCCGCCTTCCAGCCGCACCGCTACACGCGCACAAAGGCGCTCTTCGGCGATTTCTGCAAAGTGTTCACCGGGGTGGACAAACTCTTTCTCACGGAAATTTACGCGGCTTCCGAAGCGCCTCTGCCCGGCGTTTCAGGTGAAGACCTAGCCCGCGGCATACGGCAGGCCTCCGGCAAAGACGTTTGTTTCTGCGACGATTTTGATACGCTTTTGGGCAGACTGGACAAGGAACTGCGCGAGGGCGACCTGCTGTTGACCCTCGGCGCGGGCAACATAACCACAATCGGGCCGCGTTGGTTGGCAATACCGTGAAACACGCGATACATACCGCCGCTCCGGACAAACCGGGCAAGAAAACGCGCAGGTGCGGTCTGCTTCCGACCCTCGGCGCGGGCGACATAACCACATTCCGGCCGCGCCGGCAGGCAATGCCGTGAAATACTCGACACGTGCTCTCCTGGTCGGAGATGCCCCACCGCTTTCGGAACTCACCGGCATCCGCCTGGGAGGGAAGCCCGTTGCCGAAATCGTGCTGCGCGACAAGACGGAGGTCGAGCAATTGCCCGATCTGGTCGCCGAACTCGGCGGCCTGCCCGCCGTACTCGGCAAAGGGAGCAACATTATCGCCGCCGACGAGGACCTGCCTCTGGTGCTGATTCGTCAGGAAATACGGGAGAAGGTGTCGTTTGAAAGACACGGCGTCGAAGTTCGGGCGAAGGCGCCCGCCGGCCTGCCCCTCCCCGCCCTGCTGAACGCTGCCGCCGCCGGCGGCCTGGGCGGACTGGAAGGTCTGGCGGGCATTCCCGGCAGCGTGGGCGGGGCCGTGGCCATGAACGCGGGCTCTTTCGGCACGGAAGTCGGCGCGCTGCTGCGCTCCCTGACGGTATTCTCACCGCGCCTGGGTCTGCGGGAAATCCGCGCGGACGCGGAACAAGCCGGCACGGCCGCAACGGAGTTTTCCTACCGGCGCGCGCGCTGTCTGGGTCTGCCCTTCGGCAGCCCGGCCCCGGACGCCGGCGAGTTTCCCGTGCTGCTGCTGGAGGCCGTCTTCGCTTTGTCCGAAAGCAGCAGTGCAAGTGTTCGCTCACGCATGCGCGCTGTTCTGGCGGAAAAACGGCTGCGCCAACCGGTGGGCGCGGCAAGCGCCGGCTGCGTCTTCAAAAATCCCGCCCCGGACGCTCCGGCCGGACGCCTTCTCGAAGAGGCGGGCATGAAAGGCAAGACCTTGGGCGGCATGCGCTTCTCCTCCCTGCATGCCGGCTTTCTCGTCAACGAGGGCGGGGGAAGCTGCGCGGCGGCCCTGGAACTTATCGAAACGGCCGTCGAGGCGGTGAAGCGGCACAGCGGCTTCACGCTGGAAAAGGAAGTGTGTCTATGGGTGCGGCAGTAACATCACGCCCGGTTCGCGGATGCAGGATCGTCGCGCCGGCCGGATGCCGCTTCACGCCTGCAAAGGGAATGAGTCCATGGGTGCGGAAATAAAGTCGCGACCGGCCCGCAGGGGCAGGATCGTCGCGCTGACCAGGGGCGGCGCGGGAAGACCTCCCGCCGAAAACAGCCGGCGCGCAATCCGGCCCGAGCGCGCGCCCCGCGCCCTGCCCCGCGCTCTGCCTCACCCTTCCCTGAGGGGCGTGCGCTCGGCCCTTTCTCTGCTCGGCTTCTGCTCTCTGCTGCTCCTCCTGCTCGCGGGGGTGAGCCTGGCGCTGGTCTACGGCTACAGGAGCGCAACGGTAGGCGAATACTTCGCATTAAAAATTCTCGAAATTCACGGAAATTCCCGTCTGAACTCTAGAGAAATTCTAAAAACTGTCGATTTAGAGGAAGGAGCAAACACGCTGGCGTTGTCCATAGACGCCGTTGAAAAAGCCCTGGCGGGACATCCCTGGGTGGAGGAAGCCTCGGTGAAGCGTGTGCTCCCCGACAGGCTCATCATAACGATAAAGGAGAAGACCCCCGTGTTCCGGATCATGCATGAAGGCGCGCAGTATTATGCGGACAAGCGCGGAAACGGCATAGCGCCGGCCGTGTCCGGCGGCGAGGCTTTACTTCCGATGCTGGAAGTGGAGCCGGGAGCCGGATGGATGCGGGGGTTGCTGCCGGATCTGGTCAATTCGCTGTATGATTCGCAGGTTTTGCAGGGTGCGGGCGGGATTGCGCTGATCCGGCTTTCGGCCTCACGGGGTTTGGAACTTATTTCGGAAGGGGCGGGGCCCGTCTTTTCCATAGATATAGAAGACTGGCTTTCCAACCTGCGCCGTCTGGGCCGGGTGCTGGCCGACCTCACGCGCCGGGGAGAACTGGCGGGGACGGGCGTCATCCGGGTGCAGGGCGCCAACGTATGGGTGGAAAGACGCGCGGAAGACCGGATCACCGCGGGATGAGGGAGCGGGCATTCGGCACGGGCTCAAGGAGAAGGACATGGCAAAGGCACCACTGATCATAGGACTCGACATCGGCACCACCAAGATTTGCGCGGTGGTGGGCGAAGCGGGCGAAGACGGCGTGGATATCGTGGGCATCGGCACAAGCCCGTCCACGGGTCTGCGCAAGGGAGTCGTGGTCAATATCGGGGAGACGGTCAAATCCGTTCAGAAGGCCCTGGAAGAGGCTGAACTGATGGCCGGGTGCTCCATACGTTCGGTATACGCGGGCATAGCCGGCAGCCATATAAAGAGCATCAACAGCAACGGCGTCATCGCCATCCAGGGCGGCGAGGTTACACAGCGCGATGTGGACAGGGCGCTCGAGGCCGCGGGCGCGGTGGCCATACCCATGGATCGCGAAATAATCCACACCCTGCCCCAGGAATTCATCGTCGACGACCAGCACGGCATCATCCATCCTCTGGGCATGTCCGGGGTGCGCCTGGAAGTCAAGGTGCACATCGTGACCGGGGCCGTGACCAGCGCTCAGAATATCGTCAAAGCCTGCCACAGCAGCGGCCTGGATGTCGCGGATATCGTGCTGGAATCCATGGCGTCGGCCAAGGCCGTGCTGACCGAGGAAGAGCGCGAGCTGGGCGTGGCGTTGGTGGACCTGGGCGGCGGCACGACGGATACCGCCGTATTTTCCGGCGACGCCGTCATGCATACCGGGGTGCTGCCCCTGGGCGGCCAGAATCTGACCAAGGACATCGCCTCCGGTCTGCGCACGCCGCTGATTGAGGCCGAGCGCATCAAGGTCAAGTACGGCTGCGCCATGGCGGACATGGTAAGCATGGACGAAATCATAGAAGTTTCCACCGTGGGCGGACGGGAAGCGCGCAGGCTGTCGCGCCGGCTGCTGGCCGAAATCTGCCAGCCGCGCATGGAGGAACTGCTCGGTCTGGCGGACCAGGAACTGAGCAAGTCCGGATGCAGGCACATGGTAGGGGCCGGGGTCGTGCTGACCGGCGGCGGGGTGCTGCTCGACGGCTGTCAGGAACTGGCCGAGCAGATTTTCAATATGCCGACGCGCATCGGTTATCCGCGCAACATCGGCGGGCTCAGGGACGTGGTCAACAGCCCCCGGTACGCGACCGCGGTGGGGCTGTTGCGCTACGGCGCGGAAAAGGAAGCCGGCGAGCGGACTTCCCGCAAAAGCGAGGAGTCGGTTCTCGTCCGCGCGGCACAAGGCATCAAAAATTGGTTCAAAACCATATCGTAAGGATTTCCGGCAGCCGGCAGCGCAAGCCGGCACAACGCCAAGGAACGGCAAGGAGAGGCACAATGGAACTTATCATCAACAACGGCAGCGGCAACGAACAGCAGACCGTGATCAAGGTCGTCGGCGTCGGCGGCGGCGGCGGCAACGCCGTCAACACCATGGTGGAATCCGGGTTGCGCGGAGTCAGTTTCATCGCCGCCAACACGGACCTGCAGGCGTTGGACAAATCCCTGGCCGGGCGGAAAATCCAGATCGGCGCCAAACTCACCAAGGGGCGCGGCGCCGGCTCCAATCCCAAGATAGGCTGCGAAGCGGCCCGTGAAAGCGCGGAGCAGATCCGGCAGTGCATAGAGGGCGCGGAAATGATTTTCGTCACCGCGGGCATGGGCGGCGGCACCGGCACCGGCGCGGCCCCCGTCATCGCGCAGATTGCCAAGGAACTCGGCATATTGACCGTGGGCGTGGTCACCAAGCCCTTCTCGTTTGAAGGCCCCCCGCGGCTTCGGGCGGCGGAGAGCGGCATTGAGGAGTTCCGCAAATACGTGGACAGCCTCATCACCATACCCAACGACCGCCTGATGCTCATAGCGCACAAAAAGGCAACCTTCGTGGAAATGCTCAAAAAGGCCGACGAAGTGCTGCTGAACGCCGTTCAGGGCATTTCCGACCTGATCATGACCCCCGGTTTCATCAACGTGGATTTCGCCGACGTAAAAACGGTCATGAGCGATTCCGGCCTGGCCATGATGGGCGCGGGCACAGCCTCGGGAGAAGACAGGGCGGGAAAAGCGGCGCGCATGGCCATTGCCAGTCCCCTGCTTGAAGACGTGTCCATAAGCGGGGCGCGCAACGTGCTTCTGAACATCACGGCCGACGCCAACCTCGGCCTGGACGAAGTGGCCGAAGCCGCCGGCATCGTGCAGGAGTCCGCCCATGCTGACGTGAACGTCAAGTTCGGCACCTGCATAGACGAGAGCATGGGCGACGAAATACGCATCACGGTTATTGCCACGGGCATAGACAGGTCGGGCGGCAGTGAGCTTGCGGGCGCCCGGTCTCCGATCTCGGCACCGGTGCGCAACCCGGCCGGGCCGGCGCCGCTGCAGGCGCCCGGCCGTATCACTCGCCTGCCTGAAGGTCTGGACACCGTGGACACGGAACTCCAGAAAAGAATTCTCAGCCGGTATGAGCAGGGCGGCGAGATTTCCCTCGGAGACCGTGAGCATATCCCGGCTTACGCGGTGCGGGGACGCACAGTACGCGCCCCGCAGGCGGCCGGGCCGCAGCGGCGCGGCCTGCACAGCCCCGGTGAGGACAGCTTTATCTTCAGTGAGGACGACGATTTTGAAACGCCCACATTTCTCTACACACAAGCCAACTGATCAGTCCCGGCAAGCCCGCGCGGGGGCGTTGTCCTTCGCGCGTGTGCCGGGACCGGCAAATCGTCCCGCCTGAGCGCGGGGCGTTGCGGCGCGGCCGGACGCTATGCGCGGCGCTTCCTCAACGCCGCGTCCGCACAATGGAACCCCCGTCCTTCCACGGCCTCTCGGAAGGGCGGGGGGGCCTTTTTTAGGGAAACAGCTTCTTTTTTCGTAAGCGCCCCCTCCTCCCGTCCTTCCACGGCCTCCCGGCAGGGCGGGAGCTTTTATTTTTTGCTGCAAACGTGCAAGGTGACAGGTCGCCTCACCCATGCTAGGGAATCCGCACAAGACACATGCGCTACGGTTGATGTGTCGGCAAAACAAGAAGTCGGCGGGCCTTATTCATGTTTCGGGAATCGTCGCTCCGTATGAAGATTGAGCGCATATTCGCCTCGCTCGGCCTGGGTATGCGCGCCAAACTCATAGCGCTCTTTGTCGTCATCAAGGTCATCCCCTTGATTTTCATTGCCTTGGTAGCCTGGCGTCAGGCTTGGCTGCTGGGTGAAGAACTCAAGAAGCGGACCGTCGACATCTCTTCAACGGCGGTCAAAGCGCTGACGGAGAGCGGCGACATTGCCGTCAACGACGCGATGGTCGCGCTGGACCGCCGCGCCACGGATGAAATCGAGCGCATGAGCACGGATACGGCGCTCGCGGTGGCAAAGTTTCTGTACGCGCGCGACGATGATTTGCGTTTTCTCGCCTCCTTGGAGCCCGACGAGGCCGTATTCCGCCGTTTCGCGCTCGGCAAGACAGGCCGGCTGGTGCGCATGGGCCGCTGGGAACTCGCGCCCGACGGCAAATCATGGCGGCGGGAGTACCTCGGCTCCGCGCCGGAGCAGGTCATTTCCGGCATTGAGGAAAACGACCACAGTTTCCACTATCGACCGCCTGAGCGCTTCAGCTATGAGACGCGTCCCTTGTATCTGGAAATCACCTTTGTCGCCCCGGACGGCATGGAACGCGTCAAAGTGACGACTTCCGAGCGTATGTCCAAAGCATTGAGGGATGTTTCCGACCGGCGCAACACCTATGCGGGCGCCGAAACCTATTTCGACGAACTGAAAAAACTCGGACCGGGCGAAATCTATGTGTCCGACGTCATCGGCGAGTACGTCGGCACCAACCTCATAGGCATGTATACCCCCGAAAATTGCGCCAAGCGCGGCGTGCCGTACGAGCCGGAAAAGCAGGCCTTTGCCGGGCGGGAAAATCCGCGGGGCAGGCGTTTCGAGGGACTTGTGCGCTGGGCCGTGCCCGTGGTCGAAAAGGGCAGGGTCGCCGGCTACGTGACCATGGCTCTCGACCACGACCATATCATGGAATTTACGGATCACATCATGCCCACGGCCGAGCGGTACACGGAGCTTTCCGACGCCTATGAAGGCAATTACGCCTTCATCTGGGATTATAAGGGACGCAGCATCGTCCACCCCAGGCATCATTCCATAACCGGCTTCGACCCGGCGACGGGCGACCCGCAGGTACCTTGGCTGGAAGACCGCATTTACGACGCATGGCAGGCATCGGGCCTGCCTTACGCCGAGTTCGTCAAGAACGTGCCTACCTTCGCCGCCCAGTCCAACAGCAAAAAACCGGCCCGGCAGCTTACGGAACGCGGTCTCGTCGGCCTTGACTGCCGTTACCTGAATTTCGCGCCCCAATGTACGGGCTGGTTCGACCTCACAAGCCGGGGCGGCTCCGGTTCCTTCCTCATTCTCTGGAGCGGCTTGTGGAAACTGAACACGGCCGCGGCCATTCCCTATTACACGGGCAATTACGGAAAGTCTCCGCGCGGGTTCGGTTTTGTCGCCGTAGGCGCGGGACTCGCCGACTTTCATCGTCCGGCCGCGGTTACCCGGGAGGTCATCCGCAAGCGCGTCACGGATACCGACGCGCAACTGCAGGACATGGCGGCGTCGACATTCCGGGCCATCGGCGAGAATCTGCTCGACACGGCCCGGCGTTTGACCGTGTCCACGGGATTGATGATTCTGGCGGTCGTCCTGATTGCCGTCTGGCTGGCCTCGGCCTTTACGGGGAGCATCACGCGCATGATCCGGGGCATTTCGCGCTTCCGCTCCGGTGAACGGCAGTTCCGCTTCAACGCCGTCATCAAGGACGAAATGGGCGCGCTGGCCGACTCCTTCGACGACATGGCCGATGCCGTCGCGGAGAGCGTGCACGTCCCCATGTGCATCGTCGACCTCGACCGGAACCTGAAATACGCCAATGCCGGCGCATTGGCCCTTTTCAACGAGTCGGAGCCGGCGCACGTCGTCGGCAAGCCCTACGAACAGTTCAGCATTTTCCCCAAAGACTCGCCGTACTGCCCCATCACCGCCCTGGAGAACGGTACGGAAGCGGAGGTGCTTTTCCACGCGCCTTCGGGCCGTTACCGCCGCGGCAGCGCCACCTGGCTGACCGACAACGAAGGCAGGCATATGGGGATGATCATCACGGTTGCCGATGTGACCGACCTGATAGAGGAACAGAAGCGCATCGAGCGGCAGCGCGCCCTGCTTTCTTCCGTTTTTGAAGCGTCGCCCGACCTGATGTGGTATCAGGATATCGCCGGGCGTTACCTGGGCGTGAACCCCAGGTTTGCCGCCGCTTTCGGCACGGATGCGCGGGCCGTCCGAGGCCGGACGCCGCAGGAGTGCCTGCCCGCTTCGGTGGCCTTGACCATCGCCGAAAACGACAGTTTGGCGTTTGAAAGCGCCGGGCCGGTGTACACGGAAGAGCGCTGCGTCTTTGCCGACGGGCACGAGGAAATTCTGGACGTGGTCAGAACGCCGCTTTTCGACGCCACCGGTAAAACAGTGGGGCTGCTCGGCGTCGGCCGCGACGTGACGCAGCGCGTCAACGTGGAAAACCGCCTGCGCCGCACCCGGCGCGAATTGCGCAAGGCCGCCGCCGCCGCGAACCGCGCCAGCGAATCCAAAAGCGCTTTCCTGGCCCGCATGAGCCATGAAATCAGAACCCCCATGAACGCCATCATCGGTCTGACCAACATAGCCAAGCGCAAGCTGAAGGACGACGGGGCGGACAAAGAGGAAATACTGCATTATGTGAGCCGGATTGAAAGCTCGTCCGCGCATCTTCTGGGCCTGCTCAACGATATTCTGGACATTTCCAAGATTGAGGCCGGCAAGATTGAACTGACGGAGGAATCGTTCGACCTGCCCAGGCTCATCTCGGGCGTGACCGGCATCATCAGCCCGCGCTGCCGGGAAAAGGGCATTGCCTTTCACGTCGACGAACAGGGCCTGGAAACGGCGAACTTCATTGCCGACCATCTGCGTCTGCGCCAGGTGCTGATCAACCTGCTCGGCAACGCGGTCAAGTTCACGCCCGAATGCGGGGAAATTTGGTTTACCGTGAAACAGACAGGTCGTGCGGACGGGATGACGACCGTACATTTCTCTGTGCGCGATACGGGCATCGGCATTGACCCGGAGCAAAAGGAAAGGCTTTTTAAACCCTTTGAGCAGCTCGGCAGCCATATCACGCGGCAGTTCGGCGGCACGGGACTCGGTCTCTCCATCAGTAAAAGCATTGTGAACATGTTCGGCGGCGACATCACCGTCGTGAGCGAAGAAGGCAAGGGCAGCGTATTTTCCTTCGATCTGCGTCTCAAGGAAGATGCGACCCGCGCCGACGCGGCGGAAGCCGTTGTCTCCGACGTCACGACCCTTTCCGGCCGGCGCGCGCTCCTGGTGGATGATGTGGAAGTCAACCGCGTCATCGTCATCGACATGTTGTCCGATGCGGGCATGATTATCGAAGAAGCCGAAGACGGGGCCGTTGCTCTGGAGAAATTCAGGCAGTCGCCGCCCGGCTGGTACGACGTGATTTTTATGGACATCCAAATGCCGAACATGAACGGCTATGATGCCGCGACGGCCATACGCGCCCTGTCGCGTGACGACGCCCGGACCGTGCCTGTCTTCGCCCTGACCGCCAACGCCTTCAAGGAAGACGTGGATCGGGCGATTGCCTCGGGCATGAACGGCCATCTGGCCAAACCGCTGGAGGCGGACAAACTCCTGGAAACCCTGCTGTCCTGGTTCGGCAGGGGCGCATAGTGCCGGTTTCCGGGCAACGCAGCCGAAGTCTTTCGGACCGCGCGGATATTTTTGAAATTTCCCGCAAGTCCTGTGGCATTTGTTCCCGTCAGAGCGCCTCGGCCATGCTCGCAAGCTCCATCACCTGCGCCTGTTCGTGCAGCCAGACGACCAGCTCCTGCCGGTTCCGGTAGCGGCAGGCATCCAGTTCCGCCAGCGCCGCGTCTACGCCGTCTATATCATACGCGGCGCAGGCCGCCTTGAGCCTTGCGAGCGTTGCGGCGTCGGGCGCGTCCTTGAGCGGCCGTTCGTCCCGGTCGCCTTTCGCCGGCAGTGCCGACAGAGCAGCCAGCAGACGTTCCAGCGTCTCGACACATTCGGCGTTATGCGTCGCGATGAAAGCGAAATCGCCGTTTATCGCCGCCGTCTCCAGTTTTTCCGCCA
This sequence comes from Desulfovibrio sp., assembly GCA_031281815.1. Taxonomy (GTDB): domain Bacteria; phylum Desulfobacterota; class Desulfovibrionia; order Desulfovibrionales; family Desulfovibrionaceae; genus Frigididesulfovibrio. The sequence goes on from JAITEY010000095.1 coordinate 16,423, forward strand.
TCCGCCCGGCCGGCGTCGCGCCGATACCCAGGCAGCTGCCCTTGATTCCGTGTATGACGACGACATAGTCGCCGAGCGTTTCTCCGGAAACGGCGCGCGCCTGTTCCAGAAGGCCGGGCGTATGCCGCACCCAGGATTCCAGTGCGCGCAGATAAGCGTCGGCATCGCCGGAGAAGCGTTTCAAGGCGGCTTCCACATCCAGGCCGGGAAT
>JAITEY010000100.1 GCA_031281815.1 Desulfovibrio sp.
TAAGCCCGGTTGTCGGGCAGGCGCGGTTTACCCCAAGGTTTTCCGGATGGTGTCGGCGATGCCTTCGGCCAGACGCCGGACCTGCGCCGCGTCTTCCCCTTCGACCATGACCCTGGCGAGATCCTCGGTGCCGGAATAACGCAGCAACACCCGCCCCCGGTCCCCCAATTCGGCTTCCGCGGCGTTTTTCGCCGTCGCTGTTTCCGGCGTATCCTCGAAAGGCGGTTTGCTCTTCACACGCACATTCACTAGAGCCTGCGGGAAAATCCGCAACAGTCCGGCCAACTCGGAAAGCCGTTTCTTTTTTTCGCGCATGATGCGCAGAATCTGCAGACCTGCCAGCAGGCCGTCGCCTGTTGTGCCGTATTCCATGAACACCAGGTGTCCGCTCTGTTCTCCGCCCAACGCCGCGCCGCGCTCGCGCATGGCCTCCACGACATATCGGTCCCCTACCTTGGTGCGCAGCAGCCTGCCGCCGTGCTCGCGCATAAACACTTCCAGCGCCATGTTGCTCATGACCGTGCTTACCAGCAAGTTGCCGGGCAACTTGCCTTTCTCCAGAAGATCCAATGCGCAGACGGCCATGATCCGGTCGCCGTCGAGGATAGTGCCGTTTTCATCGACAACGGTGAGGCGGTCGGCGTCGCCGTCCAGAGCCAGGCCGATGTCGGCACGGGTTTCGCGCACCTTGGCGGCGGCCCTTTCGGGATGCAGTGAACCGCACTGCCTGTTGATGTTCAGACCGTCCGGCTCCACGCCGATGCTGACGACCTCGGCGCCCAGTTCCTTGAGGGCCATGGGAGCGACCTTGTAGTTGGCGCCGTTGGCGCAGTCCAGCACCACGCGCAGGCCGTCCAGTGTCAGGCCGGCCGGAAAGCTGTTCTTGATGTGTACGATATAGCGCCCCGGCGCATCGTCGACCTTGAACGCTCTGCCCACCTTGTCCGGCGCGGGATAGTCGCATTCCCATTCCGGGTCCAGCACCAGCGCGGCAACAGCTTCTTCCACACCGTCCTGAAGCTTGAAACCGCCCGAGTCGAAAAATTTGATGCCGTTGTCGTCGAAGGGGTTGTGCGAGGCGGAAATGACGATACCGAAATCGGCGCGCATGTTGCGGGTCAGAAAGGCTATGGCCGGGGTAGGCAACGGACCGACCAGGAAAACGTCCATGCCCGCGGCGCAAAGCCCCGAGGTCAGAGCGTTCTCGTAGATGTAGCCGGAAAGCCTGGTGTCCTTGCCGACCACCACGCGATGTCTGCGGTCGCCGGTGCGGAAATGACTTCCGGCGGCAAGACCCAGACGCAGGGCCGTATCCGGAAGCATAGGGAAGACGTTGACGCGTCCGCGTATGCCGTCGGTGCCGAACAGTTTTTTCATAGCCGCCCTTTGGTGTTTTTCAAACCTTTCTAAGGGAATACTGATTAATTCCGGGCTCAGCCCCAAACCCCGCCGAGGGACATGATTTCCCCCGGACCCCCTCATAAGTAACCCGTTGAAATATCAATTGAGAGGCCGGGGGATCATGTCTCTGCCCGAGAAATTTGAGAGGTTGAAGTCCCGACAAAAAGCATAATGCAGCGTTTCCCTAATACCATCCGCCCCCGAGGGTTTTGAACAGGGTCAGCGCGTTGACGGCGCGTTGCAGTTGCGTCGCCGTCCAGCTCTGTTGGGCGGAAAACAGGGAACGCTGCGCATCCAGCACGTTCAGGTAGCTGTCCACGCCTGCCTCATAGCGTGCCGAAGCCAGGTTGTACGCGGTCTGCGTCGCCTTGAGCAGCGCCCGCTCGGCAGTCATCTGCTCACCTATGTAGCGGCGTTGCACCAGACCGTCCGCCACTTCGCGGAAGGCGGTCTGCACGGTCTTTTCATAGTCGGCTACCGCCATGTTGCGTTCGGCTTCGGAGACTTCCAGTTGGGCGATGTTGCGGCCCGTGTCGAAAATCGGCAGGGTGACGGAAGGCATGAAAGCCCAGTAGCCGGTATGCGGTTCAAACAGTCTGGAATAGTCGGCGCTGATGGTTCCCAGCGTGCCGGTGAGCCGGATAGCCGGAAAGAAATTGGCCCTGGCCGCGCCTATGGCGGCATTGGCCGCCCTGAGCCGATGTTCGGCCGAGCGGATGTCCGGCCTGCGCTCAAGCAGGGCGGAAGGCAGTCCTTCCGGGACGTCCTTGGGCATGCCGACTTTGGAAAGCCGGCGCACTTCCGGCAGGTCCGCCGGCACGGGGCAGCCGATAAGCAGGGCCAGCAGATTTTCATCCTGACCGACGGCGGAGGCGTAGCGGGCGGCCAGCGACTGGGCTTCGCGCATGATGCTTTCTGCCTGGCTGACTTCAAGCTGCGAGGCCACGCCGGAGGCAAACTTGCTGCTCACCAGTTTGTATTGGCCCAGGCGGTTCTGATACGTTGCGCGCGCAATGTCCAGCAGTTCCCTGTCGGCGACAAGCTGCAGATACACGGAAGCCGTTTCGGCCGTCAGCGCCAGACGCGCGGCCGCCGCGTCCTCGCGTGCCGAATGCCATGTTTCCAAAGCGGCTTCGTTCAGACTGCGCAGGCGCCCCCACAGGTCGACCTCAAAATTGGTCATGCCCACGCCGACCATGTACTGCCGGGATACGCCGCGTTGTCGGGTCATGGTCAGGTCGGCGGGCATGCCCTGGTTGCTCGACTGTCCTTCGGCGTTGAGCGTGGGCAGCAGGTCGGCGCGTTGAATTTGGTATTGAGCGCGGACGCGTTCCACGTTTTCCATGGTCGAACGCAGGCTGCGGTTGTTCTGCAGGGCCAGTTCTATAAGTCTCTGCAAGGCCGGGTCGCTGAAAAAAATTCTCCATTCCGGCAGGGGTGCGGCCGGGCCGGCCATATCCGCGCCGGTTCCGTACGCATCGGGAATCGGCACGGCCGGACGCTCGTATGTCGGCGCAAGCGTACAGGCAGCGCAGAAAAAACTCAGGCAGAGGCATGCCGCGCGGGCTGCCTGCCGAGGGAAGAAGTCCATGGGATTCTCCTGTCGCGTAAACGAAAATCTTCCTTACGGAAAGTGCGCAGGAGCATACGGGAATTTCGACGGCGGGGCAATGCCGACGTGCCGGCTTTCCGGGCGGGGCGCACGAGCGTCCCCGCCCGGCGCTTTTACCGGGATCTCTTGAAACTGCGCAACGCGGGCCGCAGGCTCTTCAGCGGGCGGACAACGGGTCGGGCAGACCGCTCAAGGCAACGTCGACAGCTTCCGCAGCCTGGGGAGGCGGCGGCAGGGGCCGCTCTCCGTAATTTTCCATGCAGCGGTCCATATCCCTTGCGATGTCGGCGTCCACCAGGCCCTTGTCCGCCATGCCCATAAGGATTTCCATGGTTTCTTTGTGCCCTCGGCTTGCGTGGTAGGGCCGTGACTCGCACACCCCCTGGTAGATGTCCAGGCAGCACAGCAGGCGCGAATTGTAATCCAGGTCGTCCGCGCCCCTGCCGAACGGGTAACCCTTGCCGTCGAGCTTTTCGTGGTGCTCCGAGGCCCAGCGGCAGACATCCTCCAGACCTCCCACCGTGCAGAGCATGTCGTGGGTGCCGCGCGGGTGGTCCTTGATGATTGCGAATTCCGCTCCCGTCAGGGCGCCGGGCTTTTCCAGGATATGCAGGGGCGTTGCCAGCTTGCCCAGGTCGTGGAGGGCGGCGGCGAGATACAACCGCGCCCGGCCTTCAGGCGTGTAGTTGCAATATCCTGCCATCAGCCAGGCCCGGTTGGCGATCTGCATGGAGTGCTGTTTGGTGAACGCGGATTTATAGTCGATGATGCGGGCGGCAAGGGCGGCAAGGCGATATACCGCCGCGTCCTCCATCCCGGCAAACCAGGGCGGGATCAGCTTTTCCGCCGTTTCGAGGATGTGCTCGTCGCGCAGTTGTTCAAGCATGTCTCCATCCAGAACATCCAGCGCGGCTTCGACGGCGTCGCGCGTGAAGGCTTTCCCGGCCTCGGAGGCAACGTGCGCACGTAGTTTTTCAAGGTACTTGCCGGACATATTCTGCAAAGGGAAATGCACATCCAGCGTGTCGGCGACGGCGATCAGGGCCGCTCCCACGGGGAAAGTCCCTTCCCTGCGGCCGAAAGCGCCCGTTCCGTCCGCGCGCTCGTGATGATAGAGCACCACGCCCTCGGCGTTGTCGGGGAGGGGCAGCAGGTCCACGTTGCGTTGTCCGTAAATGCAGTGCAGGTACAGGCCGGCCTTGCCCGACTGTTCCGTCAGGTAGAGCATGTATTCCGTCAGGGCGCTGTCGTGAAACAGCGCGCAGGTGGTCAGTGCCGCGACGTCGGGCTCGCTCATGCCCAGCCGGCGTCCCATGGCGGCGCAGAGCACGGCCACCCGTTTGCCGTGGTTTGTGCGGACCCCGAACAGTTCGCCTTCAATAATATCCAGTGCCGTTGCTATGGCCCGGATCAGTTGGTCAACGCGTATCGTCATTCCGTACCCCCTACGGAGATTGCGTATTGCAGCCTTTCCACGTTGAGATTGCTCATGCCGCCCCGCGGGCAGACCTCCGCGGCGGATGCATGAGGAGACACGGCAGGCAGCCCCGAAGGTAAAACATTCCGGGAGATTCCGGCTTGACTCCCGGCAACGCCGTGACTACCTATCCGGCAACTCCTTCTTTCCGAGAGAGGCGCGGCGCCGAGTCAACGGAAACATGCAGAGTATTTTTTTTGTTGTCCAGTGAATTTTGCGCTGTAATGTCCGGGCAGGCCGGAGCGGGATTGCCGGCAGCGCCGCGGGAACAGCACACGCTGTGCGTGGTTTGCGCACCGCACTGTAAAGGAATTTCCGATGAATATCGAATCATTCACCGAACAGGCCCGGCAGGCGCTCATGGAAGCCCAGGACACAGCCCTGCGCATGGGCCGGCAGCAGGTTGAATTCGAACATCTTGTGCTGGCCATGCTTCGCCTGGAAGGCGGGCTTGCCCCGCGTCTGCTGGACAAGGCAGGCATCCCGGCGCGTGACTACGAAAGCGCACTGGAGCAGGAACTCAAAAAATTGCCTGCCGTGAGCGGCCCCGGCGCCGACGCCTCCGGCCTGAGCATCAGCAACGCGTTACGTCTGGCCCTTCTCCGCGCAAGCGACGAAGCCGCGCGCCTGAAAGACGAATTCACCGGCATAGAGCACATTTTCTGCGAAGCCGCTTCGGAACGGCCGCCGAGCATTCTCGGCCGCGTCAATGCCCGTTTCGGCGTCAACAGGGAACGCATTCTCGCCGCCATGAGCGAAATCAGGGGCAAAGGACGCGCGACCGGACGCAACCCCGAAGAAAGCTACGAAGCTCTGACCAAATACGGCCGCGACCTGGTGGAACAGGCCCGCTTGGGCAAACTGGATCCGGTCATCGGCCGCGACGCCGAAATTCTGCGCTGCATACAAATTCTCAGCAGACGCACCAAAAACAACCCGGTGCTGATCGGCGAAGCCGGGGTCGGCAAAACCGCCGTCGTCGAAGGACTGGCCCACCGCATCCTCAAAGGAGACGTGCCCGAAGGGCTGAAAAAACGCTCCGTATTCGCCCTGGACATGGGCGCGCTCATAGCGGGCGCCAAATACCGCGGCGAATTCGAGGAACGCCTGAAGGCCGTGCTCAAGGAAGTCCAGGAATCTGACGGCAAAATCATCCTCTTTATCGACGAACTCCATACCATCGTCGGCGCGGGACGCACGGACGGCGCCATGGACGCCGGCAACCTGCTCAAACCCATGCTGGCGCGCGGCGAACTGCACTGCATCGGCGCGACCACCATTGACGAATACCGCAAGTACATCGAAAAAGACCCGGCTCTGGAGCGCCGCTTCCAGCCCCTGCTGATTGAAGAACCCTCCCGTGAAGACGCGATATCCATCCTGCGCGGCCTGAAAGAACGCTTTGAGGTCCACCACGGGGTGCGTATCGCCGACTCGGCCGTTGTCGAGGCTGTGCTCCTTTCCGCCCGCTGCATCAGCGACCGGCAACTTCCCGATAAGGCCATAGACCTCATGGACGAGGCCGCCGCCATGATCCGCACCGAAATCGACTCCCTGCCGGCCGAACTCGACGAAGCCAAACGCAAAATCATGCAACTCGAAATAGAACGCGAGGCCCTGCGCCGCGAAAGCGATGCCGCCTCGCGCGAGCGCCTCGGCAAACTCGAAGGTGAGCTCGCAAACCTGCGCGCCGCACAAGACGAACTCTTTGAGCAGTGGGAAAAGGAAAAAACCGGCCTCAACCGCATCCGTACGCTCAAAGAAGACATCGAACGCGCCCGCCGTGAAGCCGAAGAAGCCGAACGCGCCTATGATTTGAACCGCGCCGCCGAACTCAAATACGGCATCATCCGCGGCCTGGAAAAAGACCTGGCCGAAGCTGAGGCCGACGAACAACCCGACGCCCCCCGCCTGATCCGTGAGGAAGTGACGGCCGACGACATAGCCCAAGTAGTGGCCCGCTGGACCGGTATCCCCGTCTCCAGGCTTCTGGAAACCGAACGCGAAAAACTCCTGCGCCTCCCCGATGTGCTGCACGAGAACGTCGTCGGACAGGACGAGGCCATACAGGCCGTTTCCGAAGCGGTCCTGCGCTCCAGAGCCGGCCTCTCCGACCGGAGCAGACCCTTGGGGTCCTTCATTTTCCTGGGGCCGACCGGGGTCGGCAAGACGGAACTGAGCAAAAGTCTGGCCCAGGCGCTTTTCGACAGCCCCGAGAACATGGTCCGCCTGGATATGAGCGAGTACATGGAAAAACACTCCGTATCCCGGCTGATCGGCGCGCCCCCCGGCTACATCGGACACGACGAGGGCGGGCAGCTGACAGAAGCCGTGCGCCGCAAACCCTACAGCGTCCTGCTCTTCGACGAGGTGGAAAAAGCCCACCCGGACGTCTTCAACGCCCTGCTGCAAATCCTGGACGACGGCCGGCTGACGGACAGCCGCGGACGTACCGTGGACTTCCGCAACACCATCATCATCATGACCTCGAATATCGGCTCGCCCGTCATGCTGGAAGGCATAACGCCCGACGGTGCATTCCGGCCCGGCGTCCGCGAGGCGGTCATGGGTGAGCTGCGCGCGCACTTCAAACCGGAATTCCTCAACCGCGTGGACGGCACCGTCCTGTTCAAACCATTGTTGCCCGAGCAGATGGAACGCATCGTGGACATTTTTATCGGACGCCTGCGCCTGCGCCTTGAGGAACGCGGCATAGACCTGCAACTGACCCCGGAAGCCCGCGCTTTCACGGCCCGCGCCGCCTACGATCCGGTCTACGGGGCGCGCCCTTTGCGGCGCTATATGCAGCAGGAAATCGAAACACCCCTGGCCCGCGGCATCATCGCCGGCGAAATCCGCGACGGTCAAACAATTGTGGTGGATACCGACGGAGATAAACTCGTGTTCAAAAACAACTGATTTCACAAGTGGGGCGCTGCCCCAAACGCCGCCGGGGCTCTGCCCCGGACCCTGCCGGGGGAAATGTTTTCCCCCGGCCCCCCTCTTCCGTCCCTCACTGCGTTCGGGACGGGCCGTTATCCGGATACGTTGAAAAGGCAGCCGCTACTTTTTTTTCTTATCTTTGGGGGCTGCTGCGCCGGCTTTGGCAGGCTTTTTCTTGGCGGGTGCCGGCGCGGCCGCTTTGGGCGGGGCCGGAGCGCGCTGTTTCTCCAGTCGCACACGGGGCGGGTCCACGCTCACCAGTTCCACGCCGGCGGGCAAATCCACCTGTACGGGCAACAAAGAAACCCCGCCGCCGTGTTCCGCACGCACATAGGCGCGGATGTCCGGGTCCGACGCGGCGCCGGAAGCCGAAGACTCCGGCAGACGCACGGTGATGCGCACCCTGTTCGGCACAGCAACCCAACCGCCTGCGGCTTCGGCGTCAAACAGAACACTGCGGACTATGCCGAGCAGGCGACGTTTCACGCCCGCCTGGACAACAATGCCGACCTCGGCGGGGTCGGCATCCACTCCGTCGGGCAGGGGCAGCGCGCGCCGGCTTTCCTTTATCCCCGGCACAAGCGGAAGTTCGATGCGCACCGGAATCTCAAGTTTATCTATGTCGTCTACCAGCGAGGCGGCCCCGGAAATTCCGACTTCCGGCGGAACAAAGGTCACCGAAAGTTCCATATCGCCGGGCACAGCGCCCTGCACAAGCGCCGTCAGAGGAACCGTCTTGCTTGCCAGACTGTCCACATACAACTCTATGCGGGAAGGAACCACCTCGATAACTTCGACACCGCCGCGATTGGGCAGGTATGCCGGGTTGACGGCCAGCATGTTTTCGCCTTCGTGTACGCCCGATAAATCCATCTGCACGGAAAAGTCCCGTTCCGACACGGAACGCAGCACACCGGCCGACGCGCGCAAGCGCAACGATACCTTGCCGATATACCCCTTGCGCACTACCAACCCCGCAGGCAGACCGCGGTATTCCACCCGTACTTCCAGTTGGGACTCCAGCTTTTCGCTGCCGCTTACGCCGTACCAGAGCGCCAGGGCCAACGTAAAAGCCAGGATCAGTTCCTTGTAGTTGGTCAACTTCACGACAGGCATTGTTCAATCCGCTCCACGGCGTTTATTTCTGTTGAATGGTCCCGCCACAGCCTCTGTGCCGATACCTCCGTTGAATGAGAGGGTCCGGGGGAAATCATTTGCCCCGGCCGCCGGAGGCATATAAAGCAGCATTGCAAAGTTCCGATGTTCGGCCGCCGGAGGCGTAAAAACAGGTGTTACCGGTACTACAGTGTTTTTCCCTACAATTTTTTTCCCAATGCCGCCTGCAGTACGCGTTTCAATTTCGTTTCGTCAAGGCTTGCGGTGATTCTGCCGTCGACGGCGACAGCCATGACCCCGCGTTCCTCGGAGACGACGACCACCACGGCATCGCTTTCTTCGGTGATGCCGAGGGCGGCCCTGTGCCGGGTACCGTAATCGCGTTTTGCGATGGCTGTGGACAGGGGCAGTATACAGCCCGCAGCCATGATTCTTCCCCGGCTGATAATCAGCGCCCCGTCGTGCAGGGGGCTGTTCGGCCAGAAGACTGTGGTCAGCAGTTCGACGGAGGGCAGGGCGTCGATGCGCACGCCGCGTTCGGCCGTGTCTCCGTGGGGCACGTTGCGCTCAAGGACGATGAGGGCGCCGATTTTGCGATGAGCCATGTAGGCGGCGGCAGCGGCCACCATGTCCGGCAGCGGGTCGTCGACTTTGCGGCGGAAAAATCCGCGC
>JAITEY010000165.1 GCA_031281815.1 Desulfovibrio sp.
ATCTCCGTCTGCTTATACAAAGCGCGTGCCAGTTCTTTATTTTCTCGGATCGGCACCCCGTGTTGTCGCGCAACCTCCTTGATTTTCTCGGCAACTTTGTCGACGCCCATGGCGACGACAACCGGGGCGGGGGCTTCGGCGGCGTTATAGCGCAGGGCCACGGCGATATGCGTCGGGTTGGTGATGACCACGTCCGCCTTGGGTACCTCCTTCAACATGCGCCTCCGGGACATTTGCAGCATTTTGCTCTTCATGGCGGCCTTGATTGTTTCGTCGCCTTCAGCCTGCTTGCGCTCGTCTTTTACCTCGTCTTTGCTCATTTTGAGGTTTTCCGCGTACTGCCGGCGGGTATACCAGAGGTCGACGGCCGCGATGATCAGCATGGGAATCAGGGCATAGGTTACCATTTTATAGCTGATTTCCAAGATGTAGGCAGCCGTGCCGGCCGCGTCCGTGTAGTACAGGCCGGCAAAATTCTCCATTTCATCCCTGACGGCCAGCACCGGCGCGAGGCCGATGAACAGGGCCTGCAACAGGCTTTTCAGCAGGCGGACCAGCGTGTCCGGCGAAATGAACATGCGTTTCAGGCCGGCGAAGAGGTTGAAGCGTTCGAGTTTGAAGGAGAACACTTTGGTGGTCCAGAGCTTGCCCACTTGGACGCGCAGGGAAATATAGACCAGCAGCCCGACGAAGAGTACGGCGGGCAGGGTCGTTTTGGCCAGTGCCAGCGTGAGATACAGGCCCAGTTCATACAGGGAGGCCTCGCCCATACTGATATAGGAGAAGGAGGAACCCAGAAAATGCCGAAACAGACGCAGAAATTCCCCGGCCATGTAGTTGATGCAGATGCTCAACGCAATCAGCCCGGCCAGGATGGACACCACCTTGGTGACTTCCTGGGATTTGGCGACATTGCCTTCATCCCGCGCTTTGCTGATGCGTTTCGGTGTTGCCGCTTCGGTTTTTGACGGGTCGCGCGCCATGCCGCCCTCCGCTCAGCGCGCCGCGTTCATCAGGCGGTTGAACATGGGGCCGAGATCCAGGATCAGGTCTTCCATACGCTGCGACATAATCGTGAACAGAATGCCCATGAAAAAAAAACCGACGGCAATCTTGAGCGGAAAACCCATGGTGAGCAGGTTCATCTGCGGCGCGGCCCGTCCCATGAGCGCCAGGGCCAGTTCGGCAGTGAACAGGGCGACTATGGCGGGCGCGGCTATCTTGACCGCCAGGGAGAACATCCCTCCCGAAAGCGCGAGTATATCCCCGGTCAGGGCCGGGCGCGGCGTCATGCCGCCCGGCGGCATGAGCCGAAAGGATTCGGCCAAGGCGCGCAGCAGGTACAGATGCCCGTCCAACGCCAGAAAAATGATCAGGGCCACGGTATACAACAAATGCGACGTGATGCTCACCTGGGCGCCGGACGAAGGGTCGGCCAGCGTAACCATCGTGAACCCCATCTGAAAGCCTATGATTTCGCCCCCTGTCTGGATAGCCGCGAAAATGAAATACACGCACAGGCCGAGGGTGAGCCCGAGCAGGGCCTCGGCCAGAATCATGGTGACCAGTCCGGCCGGATGCGCCGGAAAAAGTTCGCCGGGAAAAGACAGGTGCGGCCACAGGGCCATACTCAGCACCAGGCACAGGGCCGCCTTGACCTGTGTCGGAATGTACTCGCCGCCGTAAAAAGGCAGCATGAACAGCACCAGGCTCACCCGCATCAGGGTCAGCAGAAAGCTTGCGGCGCTCGCGGCGTTGAAGGAAAAGAGGTCCATGGCCTCCCCATGCAAAATCCGCGCCTTTCCCGCGGGATTACTTGTCTCCCGCCGGATAGCTTCCGAGAATTTTGAAGGTGCGGCAGCGTACGGCAGCCCTGTCGGCGACCCCCGCGCAGCGCGGCTGCGCAAGGTCCGCGGCGATGTCCGCAAGGTAGGCGCGTTGCGCGGGATCTTCCCGCAGGGTACAGGACGCGGTGACGGCAATGTCCGCGTCCAGGCCGGCGAAACAGTGCAGCACCCTGCTCAGGTCTTCCGCTTTATTGCCCGTTGTGAACAGCAGCGTGCTTTTGCCGGCGCCCGGCCCGGCCGGGCCGGGCGCGCCTATGACGAAGAAACGGGCGCGGCCCCCGCTTTCGCTTTCAAAACCCGGTTCCAGCAAGGGCAAAGGAAAGAGCAATTCCGGGTCGTGCGGCGGGGCATGCGGCGTCAGCGCCGCCGCGCGCTCCGTCCCCTCGGCCCAGTTCACGGCCTCGATATGGTTTTCAACGGGCACGATGCGTATGCCGGGCAGGCGTTTCTGCAGGGTCGTCCAGCAACTCGCCAGAGCGCGCGGATGGGCGAAAATGCTGTGTACCGAGGACAGGGATTGCTCCCCGGAGAGCAGGCAATAGCCCGGACGGCAGTGGATCTCGGCTTTTATTCTCAGGTCGTGCGCCAGGAAAAGTTCCGCGATGCGCGGCGTCACCCCTTCCATGCTGTTTTCGACGGGCACGATGCCGATGTCCGCCTCGCCCGAGGCGACGGCCCGAAACACCGCATCAGGGCTTTCCAAGGGCCGGTATGCGGCGGATGACCCAAGCAGTTCGCGCGCGGCGATATGCGCAAAATCCCCGTACAGTCCCTCACGGGTATCGGAAAAGGCCGCGCGGCGCGGCGCGCGCAGGGAGCGCGCCGAAGACAGAATCTCCCGGTAGATGATGCGGAAATGCTCCTCGGGCAGGGGACCGGGGACGGAACTCCAGAGTTCGGCGACCCTGACCGCGCTTTCCTGCGGATTTTCGACTCCTCCTGCTTCGCCCAGAGAAAGACTCAACCCCGCCCGACGCTGCAAAAGTTCCAGCAACTGCCGGTCCGTTTCCTCCAGTCGTTCCCGCAACGTCTTCCCGCACCCGGCGGAGCTTCCCGTGTCTTCACCACCATCGCTCATGATCTTCTCCCAAAAGGCATAGTGTCGCGTCAAGCGACCATAGCCGCAACCCCGTCAGGCTGCGTGAGCAAGCCGGAAACCGCGCTTTCCGGCGAAACTGCCTTCGCGCCGAGACCGCCGGGGCGAGGCGCGATATCTCAACAGTGCTGTGATGCCGATTTTGAGCGGGAGCGGCAAGATGCAATTCAGCAAAAAACATGCTATGTCGTCCCTGCGGCAGTCGGCGGCGCCTCCGGCGCATCTGTCGCGCCCTTGTACTATCTGTAATATCCGCAATAGGCAAATGAAACAATACCGAGCGGGGTCCGCTGTATGGAATGCTCCGGCGCTCCTGTGGAGATACAGGCTCCTCCTTCAAAATCCCTGAGCCATCGCGCGCTTACGGCTGCTGCCTTGGCGGAGGGCGTTTCGGTCATCCGCGGTCTCTCGGAGAGCGACGACGTGACGCGCACGCGCGAGGCCCTGGCCGCGGCCGGAGCGGCATGCGCGCGCGGCGCGGACGGTGTTTGGGAGGTCCGGGGCACGGCCGGTCCCCTGCGCGGCGACGGGGACCGGGTTGTGGTGCTCGACGCAGGCGAATCCGGCACGTCCTGCAGGCTGTTGAGCGCGGTGGCCGCGGCCGGCCGGGGGCGCTTTCTCGTGCGGGGCGAGGGACGCATGGACAAGCGGCCCATGGGCGCGCTGACCGCCGTCCTGGAACGTCTGGGCGCGCGTTGTGAATTTTACGGCGAGCGGGGGCACACGCCGTTCCTGCTTGTCGCCTCCGGCCTGGAAGCGCCGCCGGCCGGGACGGAAGAGGCGCGGGGCGCGTCCGGGGGGTGCCCGGAAGCGGCAGGCGGAGCCCGCGCCGGACGCGAGCCCGCTGTTACGGCGGTGGACTGCGCCGAGACCGGGCAGTATCTTTCCGGCCTGTTGCTCGCCGCGCCGTTAAGCCGCACGGGGCTGCGCCTGCGGTCCGCTTCCCGGCATATCGCCTCGTTGCCGTATATCGGGCTGACGCTGGAAGTGATGGCCGCTTTCGGGGCGGATTTCCGTATAGAAAGACTTCCTGCCCGTGGCGCGGCGAGCCGCCGCGTGGAATCGGCGGAGGCCGTCGCCGCCCGGCCGAACGGCGCGGAGGGCACCCTCTTCAGTATGCCGGCGGGGCGCGTGGAGCCGGCCGGACTGGCGGAGGCCGTCGCCGCCTGCCCGAACGGCGCGGAGGATATTCTTTTCGCCGTGCCGGCGGGCCGGTACAGGGCGGCGGAGTACAACGTGGAAGGCGACTGGAGCGGGGCTTCCTACTTTTTGGCCGCCGGCGCCGTGGGCTCGCGCGCCGTGCGCGTCGCCGGCCTGAACCCGCACAGCCTGCAGGGCGACGCGGTGTTCCTGCGCCTGCTGGAGAACATGGGCGCCCGAACGGCGCGGGATGCCGGCGGAGTGACGGTTTTTCCTTCCCGGCTCAAGGGGATACGGGTGGATGTGGGCGACTGCCCGGATTTGGCGCCGACCCTTGCCGCCCTCGCCGCCCACGCGTCCGGTCCGACCATACTGACCAACGCAGCCAACCTGAGATTCAAGGAGAGCGACCGCATCGCCGCCCCGGCCGGTGAATTGCCCAAGGTCGGCTGCGCTGTAACAGTCACGGACGACGGAATGGTCATTGTCCCGCCCGAGGGCGGTCCCCGCCGGCCGGGCGGGGACGTCGTGTTTTCCGCATACAACGATCACCGCATGGCCATGAGTCTGGCCTTGCTCGGCTTGCCGGGCCGGGGAGGGAAAGGCTTTGCCGTCCGTTCGGACAATCCCGGCTGCGTGGCGAAATCCTTTCCCAACTTCTGGGAATGCTGGGAACGGCTCGGCGTCGCACCATGCTTATAGACCTGCATGCCCACGAATATCTGTATTCCGCGTACTAATGCTTCAGCTGATCCATAACCCGATTCAGTTCCTGCGCTGTTTGCGACAATTCCTGGACAGCGGCTGATGACTGCATCATGCCGCTTGATGTCTCGTTGACGATACGGTTGATTTCCTCAATGGACCTGTTGATTTCTTCCGAAGTCGCGCTTTGCTCTTCCGCTGCCGTGGCTATGGATTCCACAACGGAAGAGTTGGCCGTCGCCAACTCCACGATTTCTTTAAGCGCTTCACCCGAAGCATCGGCCAGCCCCGTGGCTTCACCTATGTTGCTCACCGCCGAACCGACTTCATGAATATTGGTCTTTGTCGATTGCTGGATGGCGTTGATGCTGGCGCCGACTTCCTGGGTGGCCGACATGGTTTTTTCCGCCAGCTTGCGCACTTCGTCGGCCACTACAGCAAAACCGCGGCCGGCTTCACCGGCCCGCGCCGCTTCTATGGCGGCGTTCAACGCCAGAAGGTTGGTCTGGTCCGCAATGTCGGAGATGACGTTCATCACTCCGCCGATGCTCTCGGCCTGGGCGCCGAGTTCTTTCATATTGTCCTGCAGCGTTGTCGCCACGCTGTTGACGTTGTTGATGGCTTTCACAACCCGGTTGACGAGTTCGGCGCCGTTTCCGGCCTTGTCGCGCGTAAGGCTGCTCTGTTCCGAGGCGCGGCCGGCGTTGCGCGCCACTTCCAGCACCGTGGAGTTCATCTCGCTCATGGCGCTCGCCGTCTGCTCGACGCGCCCGCGTTGGGCTTCCGCTCCCCGCGACACTTCCTCGACCTGCGCCGAGAGTTCTTCCGCCGCCGCGGCCACGCGGCCTGCAATGCTCGACGCCTGATCCGCCACAGCCAGTATGGTGCGCGCGGTCGCTTTTATTGCCGTCAGGTCCGAGATGAGCAGCAACACGGCCGTGAGGGTGTTGTCTTTATCCAGTATGGGAAGCGCGGAATAGGCAATGTCCATTTCCTTGCCGCGCGGCCTGCAGCGCGTTTCCGCCGCGGCCGGCCTCCTGGATTCGATGGCCTTGCGCAACGCATCGCCCGGCGTGTCGGTATCCTCACGGTTGAAAAGCTGCCTGCACGCTTTGCCGACCCCGTCGGCGCCCGCGATCTCCATGGCTTGCCGGTTCAGGTACTCGGCCTTGGTCTCCTTGTTCATCAGGACTACCGGCGTCGGTATATTGTCGATAATGCCGCGCAAATTGCTCACGACGGCATTTGTTCCATTGATCAGGGTAGCAAAGCTGCCTTTAAAACGCGCAGCCTCAGCCTGACTTTGCAATTTTCCGTATTGGATATCGTGGGCCAAATTTTTATACGTATCCAGAATATCATTCAGGACATTCGGTATGGTGCGCATGGCATCAACCAATGTGCCTATTTCTCCTTTTTCCTTGATGAGGACGTTATATTCGAAGTCGCCTTCGGCTATGGCCCCGGCGTAGGCAGCAACCTTGTGCAATACGGCAATCAGCTTGGCAATAATAAACGCGGCAAAGAGCACGCCGACGAGAAGGCCGACAGCCGAAGAAACAAGCATGAAAACCAGAGCACCGTTGTTGGAAGCGATAATCGCGGCTTGCGTTTTGTTTTGACTCGCGACGGCGGACTGATTCAACGCGCGACTGACCTCTTCCAGCTCGGCATCCCATCCGTACGCCTCCTGCAATATCGTCTCGGCACGAATAACCTGCTGCCGGTTTTTTTGGTATGCGCCGACTGCAGCGTCGTAACGGGCCTTGTATTCCGAAAAGATGCGCCGACCTTCATCAGTGCTGAGCGATGCGCTGAATTGATCGTTTAACGTTTTCCCTTGCTCCAGAAGCGTGTCGACCGCTGCGGCATTCGCTTCAACAGCTTGCTCGCGGAAATTGCCGACAGCCGCATCCAGGTTGGCAATCATACGCCATATAGCGTTGGTCTGGCGGAGCAGGCCGATATTATTCACTTGAACCGCAAGATCGCCGACCTCGCCGAGATACTTTTCCGCAGCTTTGAAACTCGGACGAATGACCTGCAGGTAGTCGTTATACCAAGGCCCAAATACATTCCCCATCTTCCTGAGTTCTTCCACATACATCTGCAGACGCGTTGACGCCTGATTCATCAGCTTCTTTTGTTCAGGCTCGTCAATGTATTCCAAACTTTGTCTGGCAACTTCAAACGCTTTTCGTTGAGCGTTTACAGAGCGGTCCATATCCGCGGCATCCGACAAACGCATAAATTTTTCCAAATAATAAGCTGATGTATTTATTCCTCCTTCTATATCGCTGGTATCTACATTGAGTCGCGCAACATTAACATAGTCAAGAAACAATGCTGACGCTTTGTTCAGACCGCTGTAGCTGATGATCGAGACAACGGTCAGGATGATTATCATGACGATAAATCCTGAAATAATTCTGATCTTGGTGCTCATCGTTCTTACCCCTCGGCGCGATTGAATGTTTGGTGCCGCTGTCTTTATCCACGGCCCACGGCGCGGCATGATTGTCGAGCGCTTCGGCGACGGCATAGCGCATGCGCATGCTTTTGTCAAGGTAACGCTGTGTTGCCTTTGATGCGGTAAACAAAGCGGCCTGCGCAGTTTCGTTATTATAATCTGTAAGAACATAGTAATAGATAGTGCAATATTCTGTAATCATGATAATAATTACCGTATCTACGCGCAGCAGCAGTTTTCTGAAAATTCTCACTGTATAGTACTTTACGGATTAATCTTTCTAACTTTGAACTATATACTACACTACTGTTCCATCCTGCTTTTATACTTTATCGTCAACAGCAAGCGTGTTGAGAAGAGCCTCCGTTTCTACCATGTATTCGCGGGGACACGCTATATTGTAGACAACGGAGATATTTTTCGTAAGAACGTCTTGCGCGGTCAGGGCAATTTTCTATCTATCCGTTGAAGCGTTTCATTGCTTTAGCAAATCTTTCAATTTGGAACGAGCCGTATATGCCTGCATCAATGTTTCCAGAGTAATCATCGTGTATCCTCCCCGGCGCCGGCAGGCCTGCCGGCTCTGCGTCCCTGCAGGATGAAAATTGCGCCCGGTACGGCCAAACCCGCCATATCGGTCACTATGCCGGGGTCAATAAGCAAAATGCCGCCGGCCGCCAGCAGGATTCTCTCCCACGGCAGACAACGGACGCGAAAATACCCGGTCAGACTCGTCGCCAGACAGACAATGCCCGCCACGGCGGTAACCGTTGCCGTGATCGTCGTCAAAATCGCAGGCTCCGTGCCGGTTCCGGCGGGATGCGCCGTGACCAGCACAGGATTCATAACAAAGACGAAGGGCACGAGATAGGCGGCAATACCCAGGCGAAACGCCTCAAAACCGGTCTTCAGGGGATTGCCGCCGGCGATGCCCGCGCCGGCAAAGGCGGCCAGAGCCACCGGCGGAGTGATGTCGGCCACAATGCCGAAATAGAACACAAAAAGATGCGCGGCAATGGGTTCTACCCCTAGTTGAATCATGGCCGGGGCGGAAACGGCGGCTTGGATAATGTAGTTGGCCGTTGTGGGCACGCCCATGCCGAGCAGCAGGGAACAGAGCGCGGTCAGGAGCATGGTCGGGATAAGCAGGCCGCCGGCAAGACCGACGATGCCTCCGGCCGTTTTCAGCCCCAGCCCGGTCAGGGTGACCACGCCCACGATGATCCCCGCGCAGGCGCAGGCCGCGGCCACGCCGACCGCGGAGCGCGCGCCTTCCTCCAAAGCGGCGATGAACTGCATGAGAAAAGACCCGATTGCGGTCTTGCGGGCGCGCGCAAGTTCGACAATCCACACGGCGACGGCGGCAAAAATGCCGAAGAGCGCGGCGCGCATGGGTGTGTAACCGATGGAGAGCATGACGACGACGGCCGCTGCGGGCGATACCATATACCAATTCGCGCGCAGAAGATGCCGCCAGTCCGGCAGTTGCTCCTTCGGCAATCCGTGCAGCCCGTGTTTGAGCGCCTCAAAGTGTATGTTGGTAAAGATGCCGACGAAATACAGCAGGGCGGGAATACAGGCGGCCAAAGCCACCGTGCCGTAGCTGCAGCCGATATATTCGGTCATGATGAAGGCGGCGGCACCCATGACGGGCGGCATAAGCTGCCCGCCCGTTGAAGCGGCGGCTTCAACGGCCCCGGCGAATTCATTGCGGTATCCGACGGATTTCATGATGGGAATCGTTACGGAGCCCGTTCCCACGGTATTCGCGACGGAACTGCCGCTTATCGTGCCCTGCAGTGCGCTGGCTATCACCGCCGCCTTGGCCGGTCCGCCCACCGCACCCCCGCAGGCGCCCATGGCCAGCCCCGTCATCCAGTCCCCGACCCCGCTTCTTTTCAGAAATACGGCAAAGAGCAGAAAAAGAAAGATGAAGGTGGACGAAACATAGACGGGCGTGCCCAGAATGCCTTCCGTGCCTATCCATTCAAACGTGGCGATGCGCTTGATGCTGAGGCCCCTGTGAGCCAGAAAACCCGGAAACAGGGAGCCGAAACAGGCATAGACGAGAAAAAAGACCGCCAGAAGCACAATGGCCGGACCGACCACGCGCCTGGCGGATTCCAGCACGAGCAGCACGGCAACAACGCTGACCGCCGCGTCCGTATTTGAATACATGCCGCTGCGCAGGTACAGTTCTTCATAGAAAATCACATGGTACAAGCACACGCCGGCGCTGCACAAGGCCAGACAATAATCATACCAGGGAACGGAAGAACCGTGTCGTCCCCTGCGGGCAGGGTAAAGCAGAAAAATCAGGGTCACGGCCGCGCCCACATGCGGGGCGCGTTGCAGCGTCGAAGGAAATGTGCCGAAAAACGCCGTATACAACTGGAACAAGGACCACGCCAGAGCTATACAGAAAACGGCTTTGGCGACGGGGCCGTGAAGACGGCGTTGCGCGGATTCCCGGTCGAACTGTTCAAGGATGTCCGTAGGAAGGATGTCTGTATGGTTGTTTGTTTTTTTACGCATAGATCCCTCGAAAAGCGGGGCAACGGCAAAGCATCGCATCCGCGGCCCGGAGCAGGCGAGACAAAGCGGTACCGGTGCCTGCCCGTAAAAGTAAGCACTGCAAAACCCGTGGGGTTTTGAGCCGCCGAAGGCGGCGTAAGCGGGGCGAAAGCGGCGTTTTCACCGTGCGGGCCCGAGCGAAAAGGAGAAAAGACTTTTCGCCCGGGGTATAAGCGGCGTTCCCCTATTGCATAAGCGAAGCGGGGACGGCGATGTTCTTTTCCTTATAGTAACGAATCGCGCCCGGATGCAGCGGCGTGGTGATGCCGTCCAGCGCGGTCTTCAACTGTATGGATTTGCCGGCGGCATGGGCGGCCGCCACCTCCGAACTGTATTCATAAAGAGCCCCGGTAAGCTTGTATGCCGTTTCTTCGTCAAGGTCCGCCCTGCAGTACAGCGCAGCCTGACAGGTGACGGTTTCGATGCTTGCGGTGTTGCTGTAGGTGCCGGCAGGAATGGAAAAACGGGTGAAAAAGGGATGCGATTCCCGCAGCTTGGCCAGTTCTGCGTCGCCGATGTCGACATAGCTCAAATCCATGCCCGTCTTGAGTTCCAGAATCGACGAAGCGGGTACGGAGAGCACGGCGCAGCTCGCGTCGAGATGGCCGTCCTTCATTTTGGCGGCGGCGTTGCCGAATCCGTCCCGTTGCGCCTGAATGTCGCTCATGTCCATGCCCGCCGCCTTGAAGAGCAGTTCGGTGATGACGGCCGTGCCGCTGCCCACCGGTCCCACGGCTACGCGTTTACCTTTGAGGTCGGCCAGTTTGGTCGCTTTTGTGGAAGCGTCGGCCACTATCTGGTAAACTTCCGGATAAATAACGCCCAATGCCCGAAATTTGTTCATTTTACCGGGAAAGGGCGCTCCCCCGTTCCAGGCCGCGTCGGCGACATTGTTCATGGCCATGCCGAGGTCGGCTTCGCCGCTGTGCAGCAGATGCATGTTTTCCACGGACGCCCCGCTCGCAACGCCGGCGACCATAATACCTTCGCTTTCAAGATGTTTGTTCCATGCGGCGGCCATGGCTCCCCCCAACGCATAATAGGTGCCTCCCGAGGAGCCCGTGACCATGATGAACTGCCGAACCTTCCCGGCGGCAGGCGAGGGACAGGCGAATCCGAGCGTGCCTGCGGCGACGGTCGACAACAGCAGGATAATATTTGCAATGCGCATAAAAACCTCCATTGATGGGATGAGAAAACGGAATACCGGCACCGGGACATTCCGAAGGCATCGGGTAGTACCAAAGAGAGGAAAGTATCAAGCACGTTCCGCCGGGGATTGCCCCGGCGCAACGCCGTGTCGAGGTCTTCAGGCCCTGTGCCGGCTGCCGGCTCTTTTGATTATAATAGGGCGAGACCGCGTTGCCGTCAATCTCGGCGGCGGAACGTCCGGACGCCGGCGGCTTGCCGCAAGGGCGGCATTGATGTAGAGAATGCGCGTCACGCCGAAGAAGAACAACAAGGAGAGGGTATGCAGCCAGGTCCCGGGAAAATGACGTCCGTCACCGCCTTTTTACTTTTGGCCGCCGCGCTGGTCACGTCGGTTTCCTGCGGCGGAGCGGATACAGAAACCACGCCCGCGCCTGAAGTTACCTGGTTCAGATTGACGCCTCAGCCGGTAACCTTGACCTCCGAGCTTGCCGGCCGCACGGTTCCCTATACGGTCGCCGAAGTCCGGCCGCGCGTCGGCGGCATCATTCTGGACAGGCTGTTCGAAGAAGGCTCGGAGGTGCGCGAAGGCGACGTACTCTACCGCATAGACCCTTCCCTGTATCAGGCCGCATACGACCGGGCCGCAGCGGCGCTGGAACAGGCGCGGGCCGGCGAGGCTTCGGCCGCGCTCCTGGCCGCGCGCTACAAGACGGCGGCCCGGACCAATGCCGTAAGCCGCCAGGACTACGACAACGCCGCAGCCGCCCATGCGCGCGCCGCCGCCCAAGCCGCCGCAGCCGAAGCCGTGCTGGAAGCCGCGGCCGTCGACCTGCGCCGTACCGCCGTCAGCGCGCCGGTTTCCGGGCGCATAGGGTGGTCGTCCGTAACCCCCGGCGCGCTGGTTACCGGCGACCAGCCGGATGCGCTGGCCACCGTGCAGCAGATTGACCCCATGTATGTGGACGTCACGCAGTCCGGCGCTGATCTGCTGCGACTCAGAAAAGCCCTGGCGGCCGGCCTGCTCAAGTCCGGCGGGCCGGAGGCCGCACGGGTGCAACTGACGCTCGAAGACGGCTCCCTGTACAAGAACGCGCAAGGCGAACCCGTCGCCGGCCTGCTCAAATTTTCCGAGGTCGACGTTGAGCCGAGTACCGGGGTCGTCACCATCCGCGCGATTTTTTCCAATCCCGACGGCATCCTGCTTCCCGGCATGTATGTGCGGGCCGTGATTGAGGAAGGCGTGAACGAACAGGCCCTGCTGATTCCCAAAGAAGCCGTGTCCCGCAACAACCGGGGGCAGTTGACGGTGTTCGTCCTTTCCCCGAGGGCATCGGCGAACGGCGGCGGGTCGTCCGGCGCTCCGCAGGCATCCTCCGGAAGTTCCGGACAAAGCGCCGATGCGGCCCTCCCCTCCTCAGTCCTGTACGACGTGCGCACCGTCGTGCTGACCGTCGACCGCATCATGGGGGACCGTTATCTTATAGCCGGCGGCCCGGCGGCAGGGGATATGATAGTGTTGCAGGGAAAGGAAAGAATCCGCTCCGGCAAACCGGTCAAAGGCGTTCCCGACCCCGACCGCGCCGGCAACAAACAGGCGGGGAGAGAGGCCGCCCCTGACGCCGGGGGGACTTGAGGCCCTGCATTGCGGCCTCAAGGGCGCCCGCTTCACGTTGAGGGACGGGAACGGCGTTCAACCGCCGTGCAGGTTGTATGTTTTGAGTTTGCGGGAAAGATAGCTGCGTTCGAGGCCGACGGCCTCGGCCATGCGTGAGATGTTGCCGCCGTATTCCTGAAGTTTTTGCGCCAGAAAGGCAGCTTCAAAGGCGTTGCGGGCGCTTTTGAAGTCGCCGGCCGCGCCCGCCGCCGCGCACTCCCCTGTCGGGGCCGCGCCTGTTTTTATCTCCGGAGGAAGGTCGGCGAAGGCGATTGTCCGTCCGGAATAAAGAATCAGCATGCGTTCGATAAAGTTACGCAGTTCGCGCACGTTGCCCGGCCAGGGGTAGGAGCGCAGAGCCTCGGAAGCGTCGGCGGCAAAAGACACGGGGGCCAGCCCCAACTCCTGGGCCAGGGACGCGGTGAAATAGTCGGCCAGCAGAAATACGTCGTCTCCCCGCTCGCGCAACGGGGGGACATGCAGGGGGAACACGCGCAGGCGGTAATACAGGTCCTCGCGGAATTCCCCGGCGGCCATGGCCGCCTCCAGGTTCTTGTTGGTGGCCGCGATGACCCTCACGTCGACGTGCAGGGTTTTGCTCCCGCCCACGCGCTCGAAACTTTTTTCCTGCAGGATACGCAGGATCTTGGCTTGGGTCTTCAGGCTCATGTCGCCGATTTCATCCAGAAACAGCGTACCTTGATGCGCCGATTCGAATTTGCCCGCTCGCGGACCGTCCGCCCCGGTGAAGGCGCCTTTCTCGTGCCCGAACAGTTCGCTTTCAATCAATTCGTCGGGTATGGCCGCGCAGTTGACGGCGACCATAGCCTTGTCCCTTCTGCGTCCGGCATGGTGCAGGGCTCGCGCCGCCAGTTCCTTGCCCGTGCCGTTTTCGCCCGTTATCAGCACGCAGGTGTCCAGGGGGGCGACGCGGCTTATCTGTTCGCGCAACTGCACCATGACCGGGGAGATCCCCATGGGGCCGCCGATATCGCACAGGTCCAGGCGCGCGCGCAGTTCCGTATTTTCCTGTTTCAGCGCCTGAAATTCCAAGGCGCGTTCGACGGCGATGACCACCTTTTCCAGCGACAGCGGTTTTTCAATGAAGTCGTGCGCCCCTTTTTTGACGGCGTTCACAGCCGTTTCAATGGTGCCGTGCCCGGAAATCATCAGCACGGGCATGGAGGGTCGGGATGCGCGCATGATTTCCAGGGCGGCAAGACCGTCCATGCCCGGCAGCCAGATATCCAGAAAGACCAGGTCCACGTTTTCTTTTTCAAGAAAATGCAGGGCCGTTTCCGCATCGCCGGCCTCAAAAACCTCGTGGCCTTCATCTTCAAGAATGCCGCGCAGGGAAAGGCGGATGCCGTATTCGTCATCCACGATGAGCAGTCGTCGGGGAGATTCCATGGCGGGAAAAGTAAAAAAGTCTTACGCCCCGGTCAAGTGTGAGCCGAGGCCGCTGCCGTCACAGGCTTTTTTCCCTGCCGCCGGAGCCCGCTCCCCAGGCGTCCCATCCCCGGCCGATCGAGGATTCCGCTCCGGCAAGGACAACGCGCGGCGGCCGTTCAGGAACGCCCCGCCGGGCCGGAGCCGGATGCGGCATTGCGTTGCAGAGCCGCGCGGTAGACTTCCAGGGTCTGCTGCACGAAAACGTCGTCGCTCAGGCTCTCCATGCGCCGCTGTTGTTGTTCCTTGAGGGTATTCCGGAAATCCGGCCGGGACAGGGCCTTGTCCAGAAGCGCGGTCAGGGCGGCGGCGTCACCGACGGGCGTGACGGCCTCCGGGCTGAGCAGGTCCGGCATCACGCCCGCGTCCGTGCCGACCAGAGGCACGCCGCAGGCCATGATTTCCAATGCGGCGCGGGCTATGGCCTCCGAGCCCTGCGAGGCTATGACGCCGAGGTCGAGAGCGCTGATGTGGGCGGGGACATCCGCAACCTTGCCGGTGATGCGGGTCAGGTGTTCCAGGTTGCGGACGCGCGCGGCCTGTTCCATATCCTGTCCGGACAACCCCGCCGGGAAACCGATGAACAGCAGGCGCAGACGCGTGAGCCCGGCCTCCGCTTCAGCCGATGTTTCGGCACGTTGCGCGGAGAGCGCCTCCGCATGTTGCCCCGAACCGCCTGTAAGAGACCGGGAGGAACGGAGCTCGCCGCCCGCGCGGACGATGCGCTGCGCCGCGTCAAGGAGTTCCGCATGGCCTTTGATCGGGTCGAAACGGCCGAGCAGGCCGACGACCAGGTCGTCGTCCGTGAAGCCGAAGGCGCGGCGCACGCGGTCGCGGCCCGCCGGGTCAAAGGCGAAGCGGGCGGTATCCACGCCTCCGGGTATGACGTACAGGCGGTCGTCGGGCACGCCGAGAACGGCGCGGCATTGTGCGGCGCTGCGGGAATTGGATGCTGTCACGGCGTCGATCAGGCGGGTATGGAGCAGACGGTTGACGGTGCCGCCCCTGGGCGGGCGCTGATCCCCCCGGGTGCGGATCAGCCGGAAGGAGGCGTGCTTTTTCAGCAACCCCCAGAGGATGAGATTTTCGCCGCGGTGGCAGTTGACGATGTGCGGATTGAAATCGCGTACCAACGCGGCGATGCGGGTCGCGGCGCGGGCCAGCGCGCTCGGGTGCAGGCTGGTCAGGTTCAGGGGAAGAGGATCAAGATTCATATCGCGCGCGGCGGCGAAAGACGCGGCGCCGGGCGGACAGACGACCAGCACGTCGTGCCCCGCCCTGCGCAGCAGGCGGGAGAGATTGAGCCCGTACCAAGCCGCCGCGTTGAACCAGCGGACGTTGACCACTTCGACGATGCGCAGTTTCGGCATCCGGCTGCTTTGCCGCAAAACAGGGATAAATGCAACGCCGAATCCGGAACTCCCGGTATATCCGGCTTCAGGAATTTCCGGCAAAGCAAATTTGCGGTGTCGACAGCAAATTTACGATTGACCTCCACGGATATTCCGTATAAATTTTTTGTTTCCCCGGAACTCACGCCGGGAGCCGCGCCCTGCGCAATACCCGGCCCGCGCCGGGCAAAGCACGGCGCATCCTTGCCCGCGCGACCGTCGCGCGGGCCTTGAAGCGAGCCCACCGAGACCGCTTCGCAAAGCCCGTAAGGAGTATGCATGAGACTGTTTGAAACGCTTCTGCTCTTTTCCCCCGAGCTGTCCGCGGAGTTGCGCAACGCGACCCTGGCCGGCTTCAAAGACATCATAGCCCGCGAAGGGGGAACGCTGAAGGCCGAGGACAACTGGGGCATGCGCGACCTCGCCTACCCAGTAAAAAAACAGATGCGCGGCTGGTATACCCGCTTGGAATACCTCGCTCCCCCGACCGCGATAGCCGAATTTGAACGCAATATCCGCATAAGTGAAGATGTCTTCAAATTCCTGACCGTGAAACTGGACGACGCCGGCGTTCCCGCCGGCAACGAGGAGGACGCGGCATGACGGCGTTCAGGAAAAAATTCGCGCCCCGTCGCAAATTCTGCCGCTTCTGCGCGGACAAGGATTTGCCCATAGATTATAAACGGCCGGACATCCTGCGGGATTTCGTCAACGAACGCGGCAAGATCATCGCCCGCCGCATCACCGGCGCCTGCTCCCGCCACCAACGCAGACTCACTGTGGAGATCAAACGCGCGCGCCAGAT
>JAITEY010000023.1 GCA_031281815.1 Desulfovibrio sp.
CCTCACCGGCTGGTTTTTCCTTGATACCGTGACCGCTGCATTGTGACGCGGTCCGTTGGGAAGGAGCCCCGTACCTGCCGACGAGTTTATTTGAAAAGCGTTTCCATAACCGGACAAGCCGACCGCGTCACAGACGACTTCTGCGGCAAGGCGCGCCGAAGCGCCTTTACAGCCCGAGTTCTTTCACGGAAATAATCAGTCCGGCGTCCGGCTGTTCGCGGTTCGGCCGGAGCATGGGCCGGTACTGCGTACCCGTCGGCGAGACGTGCCTGCGCAGGGAGACGCGGTGCAGGGTCGTGAACCCGTGCGAGGCGGCCAAAAGCCGCGAGCCGCGGTTGTCCGCCGCAATGTGGTTGAACATGCGCCGTATGCCGAGATCCTCCCGCGCCCATGCGAAAAGCCGGTCGCAGGCGGCGGCAAGCAGGCCGCGCGGCGCGCCCGCGCGCATGATAAGCATATCCATGCGGCAGGACTCGCGGCGGAAATCGAAGTCTTCCAGACCCGCATGACCCCAAAACACGCGGCCCGCCTCCGGGGCTGCGCCCGTCTGCTCCCGAACCGGCCGGCCGGCCCCCTCCTCCCGCTCAAGGACCATGAACAACAGGGCGTCGCGGGCGTCGCGCAGGTACCCTATCTGCCTCTTGTAATCCGCTTCCGGGTCGCGGGCGGTGAAGAGAATATGCCGATTTTCCTTCCACAGCGCTTGCAGAAAGGCGGTAATTTCCCGCGCTTGCAGGTCGTCCACGTTGAGCGCCCGCAGCAGGTATTCCGTTCCTGTGTGCCTGAAGCCGAGTTCAAGACCTTCCTTGCGGATCGCGGCAAGCCGGCGCAGGAGCTTTGCCTTGCGCACCAAGGGTTCGGGGGGCGCCGGCCAAGCGGTTTTCACATGTGCGCCGTTCAATGCTGAAAATGCGCATTCCCGATGCGGGGAGCCGGCCTGCGCAGGCCGGGGGCCGGGGGCAGCGTCCCGGCCGCCGCAGGCATGCAAAAAGCACCCTTGCAACGCTTTCATACCGCGCATAACGGCCTTGACGCAGGCCGCGACGTACTCCGCCGCTTCGTCGGTGAGATTGCACCCGCCCGGCAGAAGCAGGGCGCGGTCGGCCGCCGCATACGCCGCGGGATTGTCCACCTTCGTGAACACGGGCATGGACGAAAGAGGGACGAAAGGCGGGCGGGCGATGATGCCGCGCTCCCGCAGCCGTCGCGCCGTCCCGCCTGCGCCCGTCCGCTCCGTAATCAGCAGGGGCATGATGCAGCTGTTGCGCGTTTCGGCATCTTCCGGGTTGAGGCACAGGCCGGGCACATCCTCCAGGACCTGCCGATAACGCCCGACGATGCGCGCTTTGTGCCCGAGCAGTTCGGGCAGGCGCTCCACCTGTGCCGACGCCGCGGCCGCCGTAAGGTTGGAGAGCGCGAAATCGTAGGCGGGAAACGTATAGACCAGAGGGTTTGAAGCGTCGCGGCCCTCGCCGCCCAACAGGGCGACCCTGCGCATGCGTTCGCGGTCGGAGGACAACACCACGCCTCCGCCGCAATCGGGCAAGGCCGGAGCGTTGAATCCGAAAACAGACATATCTCCGAAGGAACCCGCCGGGCGTCCCCGGTACAGCGCCGCAACGGCCGTGCCCGCGTCTTCCAGAACAAAGAGCCCGTGCGCGGCGGCAAGGGCGAGCAGAGGGTCCATGTCGCAGGTCCGGCCGTACATGTGGACGGCAGCCAACCCCTTGACCCGCCCGCTTATGCGGGCCGCGGCCGCTGCCGGGCTCAGACAGAGGGTCTGCGGGTCCAGGTCGCAGAACACGGGCACGGCGCCGCAGTGCAGCACGGCCGCCGCCAAAGAAAAATCCGCGCTTTCCGGCAGCAGCATTTCGTCCCCGGAGCCGAGTCCGAGGGCGCGCAGGGCCAAAAAAAACGCCGCGCCGCGGCCGGATACGGCAAAAGCGTAGTCCCGTTGCGCAATACGGGCCATAGCCGACTGCAAACGCGCGACGGACCGCGCATGGAACCTGCCCCGGTCTTCGGCGACGGCGTCCGCCGCGCGCCGTATTTCGTCGTGCCCGACGGACGCGGTATACAACGCTGCGGGGTCTGTGAGGTCAACAGCCGTATCATGCAATGCGTTGCTCCGGAGTTCCGTCACAATTCCCTGGCCGCCGTCACCAGGTATCCGTCCGCCTCTTCCCGGCCGGGCATATACATGGGCCGCAATGTTTTCCCCTGCGGTATGGGATACGCGCGCATCGACTGCCTGTGCCGCACGGCGTATCCGGCTGCGAACGCCAACAGCAAAGCCCTGGTGTTGTCGCCCCTGACGCGGACGAACATTCTGTCCAGTCCGAGGCGCTTCGCGCACCAAGCATACAAGGTCTCGCAGGCCGCGCCCATCAGCCCCTTCGGCGCGCCTTCGCGCAGCACGAGCGCGTCCAGCGTACTTTCCGCTTTTTTGAAATCAAAGGCGGAAAGGCCGAGATGGCCCCACAGCGGCGCGCCGTCCGCGTCCTGCCCTCCTTCCTCACGAATCAGAAAGAGCAAAAACGCCGTACCGGCTGGACTTTTATAACTTTTCAGTATGTTGTCGATTTCTTCTTCCGCGTTCACCGGGCTGTACAGAAACATGTGCGCGTTGGCCCGGCGCATTGCGCGGAGAAAGTGTACGATACGCGGGTCGTCCGCCTGTTCACGGGTTATGAGACTCAGGGCGAAGCCTCGCCCGCGGTGCGTGAAAGGCAGGACGCAGCCTTCCGTTTTGATACGGGTGAACAAGCCCCGAAGCCCGGCCTCGTAAGCGAGCCGGCCGGTAAGCGTCGGTCCCGCCGTCTCTGCCGGGCGCGGGCAGGGAAGCGCGCCGTCACCCGGAGCGGCCGTCGATTGAGCCGTCTCCGTCGGGCGCGGGCAGGAAACTCCGCCTTCCATCGAAAGCCCGGAGCCGCTCCGGGCGATGCCGGCCGGCGTTGCCTGCGGTTTCCGCAGAAGCATTGTCACGCAGCCCGCGACGTAATCCGCCTCATCGCCGCTCAGGTCGTGCCCGCCGGGCAACAGGAGCAGGCGGTCGGCCGCCGCGTAGGCGACGGGGTTGTCCGCCTTGGAGAACAGAGGCATGGACGAGAGCGGGGTCAGGGCCGGGC
The DNA here is from genome assembly GCA_031281815.1 of Desulfovibrio sp. Lineage (GTDB taxonomy): Bacteria > Desulfobacterota > Desulfovibrionia > Desulfovibrionales > Desulfovibrionaceae > Frigididesulfovibrio. Next base: position 3,129 of record JAITEY010000023.1, read on the forward strand.
GGGCGGTAATTTTCAGGGCCTGCAGCCGGTGCGCGAAGTCCCTCGCCCCGCCTCGTTCGAGAATGATGAAAGGCATGAGAAAGCTGTTGCGCGTCCCCGAAATTTCCGGGTTCAGCCGCAGACACGGCACAGCGCCGAGCCGTTGCCCGTACATGGCGAAAACGCGCTTCCTGCCCTCAAGAAGTTCCTGAAGACGCTCAAGTTGCGCCAGTCCCACGGCCGCCGCAAGACCGGACACGGCAAAATCGCGGCCGGCGAAGTCGCAGGCGAGAGGGTCGGCGGCGCCGCGGCCTTCCCCGCCCAGGCGCGCCGCCCTGTCCATCAGCTCGCGGGAGGACGAGAGCAGCATGCCGCACCCGCCCGTACGCACAAGACTTGTGTCCGTGAAGGTGAAAACGGAAGCATCGCCGCAAGACCCGACCGCCCTGCCCTGCCGCACGCCGCCGAAGCCGGAGGCTGCGTCTTCGAGCAGAAAAAGCCTGTGCCTGCGGGCAAGGTCTTCCAGAGCACGCATGTCGCAGGGCAGGCCGTACATGTGCGCGGCAAGCAGACAGCGCGTGCGCGGGCCGATGCGCGCGGCCGCGGATTGCGCGTCCACGGTAAAGGTCGTCGGGTCCAGGTCGCAGAACACCGGCACGGCCCCGCAGTGCAGAACGGCCGCCGCCGGGGCGAAATCCGCCCCCTCGGGGAGCAGCACCTCATCGCCCGGACCTATGCCCATGGCGCGCAAAGCCAGAAAATACGCCGCCCGGCCGCCGGACACGGCATAGGCGTATTGCCGCCCCGCGCAACGGGCCACGGCTCTCTGGAAAGCATGGATTGCGTCGACGGAACGTACTCCGCCGGCGGAAGCGAGAGCTTCCGCCGCACGCGCTATTTCACTCTGCGTGACGGACGCGTTGTTCAACGCGACGACATACGGCGCCGTTCCCTGCCCGGATGCGGCGCGCGGGGCAGGCGCAACGTTTTTTTCGTCCATACGGCGTCATACCCGTCGGTTAAGGCACTGCGTCGTCATAATGTCGACGGCGCAACATTTTTTCGTCCACACGGCGTCATACGCCGCCCGGATGCAGCACATGGCCGGTCAACATGTCGCTTTTTTCGTCCAGCAGAAAGGAAACGAAGTTCCAGACGTCCTCCGGGACCGCCTGTCGTTTGATAATCTGCCGCTGTATGACGGCGTCCGTCTGTTCGCGGGTCAGACCGGCAAGCATGGGCGTGTCGATGGGAGGCGGGGCGACGGTATTGACTGTTATGTTGAAATAGGCAAGTTCCGCGGCAAGACAGCGGCTGAACACCTCGACACCGCCCTTGCAGGCGGCGTAGACGCTTTCCCCCGGCGTGCCGAGGGCGGTGACGATGCTGGAAAAATTAATGATGCGCCCACCCTTGCGCCGGACCAACAATTTCGCGCCCTCGGCGCAGCAGTGCATGGTGCCGAGCAGATTGACCGCGACCAGCCGCGCTGTTGTCGCGGACGGCGTGGTCAGAAGCAGGTTCATGGAAGCGGCTCCGGCCGCATTGACCAGCGCCCAGACATCGCGGCCGCGCAGGGAACGGTAAAAGGCGGCCACGGCCGCCGCGTCCGTGACGTCCACGGCATACGCCGGGTAACCGGGGTCTTTTTCCGGCAAACGGCGGGACAGGCCGATCACGGCGTAGCCGTTTTCAAGGGCGCGCCGGGCCAGATGCGAGCCGATGCCGCCGCTCGCCCCGCTGATGACCACGCTTTTCATCACATTTCCCCTGCCGCCGCCGCCGGCGCGCGCTCCCCCCAACGCCCGCGGTCCGCGGCCCTTCCCGGTCCGTCGTCGCCGCAACCGCCGCGCTCTTCGGCCAAGCCGGCGATATAGGCCGCCATATCCGCAGGGGTGCGGTAGTTGCTGCGTTTTTCGGACATGGCCATGTCGCTCGCCCAGGAGAAGTCTATGCCGTTGTCCAGGCAGTGGTCCTCAACCCTGGTCAGCAGACCGACCAGAGCCAGGGAACCGAGCGCGGCCCCGCTCCCGAGCAGGACGGAGTCCGGGCGCGCCGCGCCCGGTCTGCCCAGTTCGTCGTCCAGTTCCTCAAGGATGAACCGCAGAATGTCGTCACCGTCAATCATGACCTGTCGTAGTTCTCTGTCCCCGGCGTCCGCCTGCAACGGCGGAAAAAGGAGCGTTCCGTGTTGTCGAGGGATGCGCCGAAGGAGTGTTTATTGTTGTCGCCGAGCGCGTCGAAGGAGTTTTTATTGTCGTCGCCGGGTACGCCGGCGGCGTATCATTCCTGCGCATACAGCGTCTCAATGTATTCCGCCAGGGTGCCCATGGTTCTGAAGGGCGTCGTTTCGCGGGAAAAGGCGTCGTCGCCGGTCAGGACGACGTCCGTGCCGACGGCTTCGCTCAGCAGATCGTCCACTTTGGTGAGAAAGAACATGGCGTCCATGGAATCAAAGACGCCCTCGGCCCCCAGTATGTTCAGCGAAAGCGAGAACGCGTCGTGTTGCTCTTTGGGCGCCGTCGCGTAAAACGCCTGCTCCAGCAGGGCATGAATGTCGGGTTTCGTCAGCATGAATGTTCCGTTGTTTTCTTGTGTCTGGGGCTTATATCCACAGCCCCGGTTGTTATCCGGGCGGGCACGGCCTGGGGGGGCAGCAGCCCCGCAAGGTGTCTGCGCAGGGCGCGCAGCATATCCCGCCGCTCCGTGCCGCTCTCCGGTTCCCGGATAAAGCGGCAGGCCAGTTCGACGTGCATGCCGGTCAGAGGGTTCGCCGCGCCGCGCGCGTGAGCCAGCAACAGTCCGGGGAAACGCAGGGCGGCGTCTTCCACTTCATCCGGGCGCACTTTGATCCCCCCTACATTGATAACGCCGTCGTTGCGGCCGATAATGCGCAGCCACGGACCGTCGCTTTCAACCAGATCCCCCGTATTGTACCAGCCGTCGGCGTCGAAGGGCGACGGCGCGTTGAGGTAGCCGAGCATCCTGTGCCCGGAGCGGATGCGCAGGGCGCCGTCCTCAATGCGCGTTTCCGTTTCTTCGCCGCCGACCTGCATCCAGAGGCTGTCCCTTGCCCGGCTTTTCACGCGCAGTATGCCCAGTTCGGACATGCCGTAGGTCTGGCGGAAATCGACATCCGGCAGGGCGCGGCACAGGGCCTCCAGGGTC
>JAITEY010000041.1 GCA_031281815.1 Desulfovibrio sp.
ATGACGTCTTTCATCTTGGCGCTGCTGTGGATGAGGTCGGGAATCGTGGACAAGTCGGCCACAATGTCTTTCAGGCCCGTCTGTGCCTTGAAAGGAAGCTTGGCGCCCAAAGCCGCCGGCGTATGGCACTCGTTACAGTCGAACTGTCTGTGCACGCTTTGCCTGTGCGTCCATGCGGCCTCGCCCATGGCGTGGCAGCTTGCGCAAAAGGCTGCGCCGTCGGTGGCCTTGACCGAGTATGACGCAACAAACAGGACAACTATGCCGGCAACAAAAGCCGTGAACGCGGCAGTCCCTTTTCCGTTTGTGCTGGGGTTCGGCATGGGCTCTCCTTGGTGACAGGTTATGCTGAACTATATCCTTTTTCAGGAGTCCACCACATAACAGCATACCGCGCACAGGAGAACAACCCTCATTATTGTTGTGAATTATGTTTTTTTCGGCAGTTCGAAGAAAATATATCTTTCTGCGAAACGTATCGTGATATGGAGCAAATACCGTGGGGTGCGAATCTCCCCGATGAGGGACGTCGGCCTGCGCAAGCGCAGGGCCGACCGGGGAAATCATTTCCCACGGCCGCCGGAGGCGCATAAATCAACATTGCAATGTTTCAATGTTCGGCCTTGCGCCTGCTCAGGCCGAGGGTTCGGGGCGAAGCCCCGAATTACTCAGTGTCTCCTTTGATTTTTCTTCAAAAGTTTGTCGCGCGCGCGGCCGGCAAACCCGTACAGGGGAGCGTAAAGAAAAGGCGCGAAACGCCGGGCGAGCAGCACATAGACCGAGGCGAACACAACGGCGGAAAATCCCGTCTGCACGGCCGCGCAGAGCAGAGATTCCGCCGCGTCCGCCGAGTATGCCGCATCGACCAAGTACGCCGCGCCCTGCTGCGCACCCAAAGCGCAAATACCTGCGGGCAGGGAACACAGCAGGGCCGCCGCCGCTTTGCGCCCTTCAGTGCCCAAGGCGGAAATGCCGAATTTGCCGCGCAGGCGCAGGCAGATGCCCAAGGTATACAAGGCGACCCCGGCAACGCCGGCCCCCGCGACACCTGCCGCGCCCAGGTATCGCGCCCCGAAAACATACAAAGGCAAAGCGGCCAAGGCGGCCGTGGTCCCGACCAGAGCCGGCGTCAGGGTATCCCTGTGCGCGTAAAAGGCACGGCCCGCAACCTGCTGCACAGCCCAGAACGGCACCCCGATCAGCAATATGCTCAACAGCACTCCCGAATCCAAGGCGGCCTGAGCGGAAAAATCTCCCTGCCTGAAGATGAGTCGCATGATCGGCCCGGCCGCGCTCTGCATCCAGAGCGTCAGGGGCAGGGCGACCATCAGGGTGTTGCCGGCGGCGGAGTGCAACGTTGCCGCAAAGCGCTCCCGTTCCCCGCGGGCGGCCAGCGCGGCGAGGAAGGGATAGGATGCGACTCCGGCTGCCTGGGCGACCACCCCGACCGGCACCTGCATGATGCGCCGGGCGTAACTCAGCAGGCTGACCCCGCCTTCCCCGGCCAAGGAACCGAAAACACGCACCAACTGCTCGTCCAGAGCCACGATGCTCTGCCCGAGCATCAGCGGCAGCGCCAGGAAAAAAACCTGTTTCATGCGCGGATGCAGCAGGCACGGCGCAAACACCGCCCCACCCGCCCGCACGGCCAGCACCGGCAGGCAGAGGGCGCCGCTGAAAGCTCCGGCCGTGACTCCCCAGCAAAAGCCCTCCATGCCGCGTTCCGGAAAACAATACCACCCGAGAACCCCGAAAAGAATGATGCAGCCGTTGTACACCAGAGGGGTCAGGGCCGGGACGGCAAATTGCCGGCGGCAGTACAGCAGGGCTGTAAAACAGGCGCCGGGCAGAAAACAGGCTTGGGCGGGAAGAATGATGCGCAGAAAGAACACCAACCTGGCATGGGCTTCGGGCGCAAAACCCGGCGCGGCGAAGGGCGCGATGAACGGAGCCGCCGCCCAGGCCGCCGCCGTCAGAACGATAATGCACAGAGCCGCCCAGCACACGGATGCGGAAAAAAAACGCCGCGCATCGGCCTCGTCCTCGGCAAAAGCGGCGGAAAGCAAGGGTACCAGAGTGACGGAAAAATACCCGCCCGCCATGAGATAATTGAGAAAATCGGGAACGGTAAAGGCGGCGAAATAGATGTCCGCCTCGGCGCTCGTCCCGAAATAATAGGCGATAATCTTGTCCCGCACCAATCCCATGACGCGGGACAACAAAACCCCAATGCCCAAGGCGAGGGCGGCCGCCCCCATGCCCTGCGTGCGCGTGAGCAGGTTATTCTTCGCCGCAGTCACAGGCAAGTTCCAGGTATTCCCGCATACGTCGGTCGAACACTTCCGTGTCGAAGTTCGCCGCCCAGGCGGAAAGTACCGCGGGATCAAAGGCTTCGTGCATCGCTTCCAGGCGATCCAGGCCGGCGTTCAGGCTTTCCGGTGTTTGTTCCGCAAAAAACAGCCCGGTCACACCGTCCTTGACTGTTTCCAGCGCGCCGCCGCGCGCATAGGCCAGGACAGGGCGGCCCGCGGCGGCGGCTTCCAGAGGGACGATGCCGAAGTCTTCTTCTCCGGGGAACACCAGCGCGCGCGCCTCCGCGAGCAGGCGCGCCGTTTCGGCGTCGTCGCGGCGCAGGGCAAAGGTAATGTTCGGACCCGCCGCGGCCTGGAGTTTTTTGCGCTGTTCACCGTCGCCGATAATCAGCAGCTTGCGGCCCGAGGCGTTGAAGGCCTGTACCGCCAAGTCGCCTTTCTTGTAGGCGACGAGCTGTCCCAGGAACACGTAGGGGGCGTTTGCCGGCGGGGACGTGAAGACGCCGTCGGCCGGCCGGAAACGCGCGCAGTCCACCGGCGGGTATATCACCTCCGCCTCCCGGCGGTAATATTTGCGTATGCGTCCCGCCACCCAACGCGAATTGGCAATGAAACGGTCCACGCGGGCGGCTGAGGCATAATCCCACAGGCGCAGGCGGTGGGCAAAAAATTTGAATGCCGTCCGGGTCACGGGGCCGAAGCTCTCCTGGTAGTCCTGATACCGGTCCCATATGTAGCGCATGGGACTGTGGCAGTAACAGACATGCAGGCAGTCGGGCGCGGTGAGCACTCCTTTGGCGGGCCCGGCCTCGCTGCTGATGACCATATCGTAGCCGCGCAGGTCGAGTTGCTCCAGAGCCGCCGGCATGAAGGGCAGATAGTGCCGGTATCGAGTGACGGCACCGGGCAGACGGGCTATGAAAGTCGTCCGGATGCTGTGACGCAGTATCTCTTCCGATACGGCGGACCTGTCGAGAACATGCGTATAGATGTCGGCTTGGGGAAAAATGCGGCACAGACGTTCGAGCACTCTCTCTCCGCCGCGCATACCGGTCAGCCAATAATGAATAAGGGCGACTTTCACGGTTTCCGCCGGGGTCCGTGCCGCGCCGGGGCGTTTCGCCGTTTCCCAGGACTCCCGGCTGCGTCGCCGGGTTCCCCGGCATTACCCTTGCGGGGCGCTGCCGTCTTGCCGGACGTTGTGGCTACGGAACCGCGGGGTTCTCCCCCGACGCCGGCTTTACGGGGCGCTGCCTTCTTGACGGGCGGCGTAGCGACGGAATCGCGGGGTTCCCCGACGCCGACCTTACGGGGCGGGACATCCGCAAGCGCGTAGACGGGCAAGCCGCTTTTGGCATCGCGCATTGTCCTGCCCGTCGCGTCTTTTCGCACCGAGGCCCGGACGAGCGCCAGCGAAGGAATATGCCGTGCGTCCGCCAGGAGCACCAGACCGCTTTCCGAACATGCGTAGCGCGCGGGCGCGTTTTCGCCCGGCAGGGCTATGGGGTCGGAAAGTACGCGCAGTTCCGTCCGCGCGGCCGGTTCCCCGGCGTTTTCGGCGGCACCTGACCGGCGGGCCGCATTTCCTGCTCTTCCTGTGTTCCTCGTGCCCGCTGCGCCTCCTGTGTTCCCTGCATCACCGGTATTCCCTGCGCCTCCTGCGTTCCTCCTGTTACCGGTATTCCCTGCGCCTCCTGTGTTCCCCGTGTTGCCGGCATTCGCATAATATTCACCCGGCGTTGCCGACAGGCCGTCCGCATCGTTTGCCGCGAGCAGAAAGCTGAACGAGAGGCGTTTCTTCTGCAGCCCGGCCAGCCGGGTCAGGTCGCGCAAGGCGTCCGGAGCGCCGTCGGTCGAACATGTGAAGTGGCACCAGCCGGAGGAGCGGACGCCCCAAGCCTGAGCGTCTCGTGATGCAGCGCCGTTCGGCTCCGCGCGCGTGTCGCGGAGCATGGGACAAGGGGCCTGGTGCGTGCAGGGCGCAAGCACACGGCAACCGTGCGCCGACGCACCCTTGCGCAGCATGGCGACAATCTTGCCGCCCAGTCGCGTGCCCGGCTCAAGCACCAGGAGTCGGCCGCCCGGCTTCAGGCGAGCCGCCGCCGCCGCCGCCAGACCGTCCAGGTCGTCTTCCAGGGTTTCCGCTTCCCGATTGCCGCGTCCTCCGCGCAGTTCATTCAGAACATTGAGGGCGGCGATCAGGTCGTAGGAGCCGCCCCGGCGCGGGAACAGCATGCGCTCCAGCGAAGCGCGCGCCGTGCGTATGCGCCAGGGGGAATCGGCTCCGGCCAGAGCGCGGAAAATATCCCTGCCCAGTTCCAGGGGATGCGGCGCGATATCGGCGCAAACAAATTCGAGCGGCAGGGAGCGCAGGTCCGGCCGGGCGCACCAGAGCGCCGGCAGCAGGGTCAGGGGGCCGCTGCCCGCATCCAGGATGCGGGCGCCGGGGCCGAGGCCCAAGTCCAGATCCGGCAGCAGCCGCGACAGGCGGCAGATATTCCAGGGCAGGAAATAACGCAGATAGGCGGCCGTCAGACGCGGCGTCCGCCAGTAGGATCGGGAAACGCTCCCCCGCTCCGCCGTCAACATGCGGGAGAGGTCGCGCACGGCCGCAGGCAGGTCCGCGCGCCGGGACGCGGGAACGGGACAAGCGGCGTCCAGGGCCGCCTGAATCCCCCGCATATCCTCGGCCGCGGCCGGGAGGCGGACCGCCGGGGCGCGGCTCGGTATGTTCACGTTCACGGCATATCCTCGGCCGGGAGGTGAGCCGCCGGGGCGCGGCCCGGCATGCTCACGGCATATCCTTGCGTTGTGTCGTCACAGATACACCCCATAGTACCGTGTAACATATCAATTTTCGTGCCGGCCCCTATTGAGGGGTGCAGGGGAAATCATTCCCCCTGCCGGGTCCAGGGCGGAGCCTTGGCTGCCGGGTCCAGAGCGGAGCCTTGGCCGCCGGAGGCATAAAAACAAAGTGTTACACAGCAATGGATACACCTGCGTTTTTCAATTCCCGGCGCGCAGATTCGGCAGTATGCCGGTTTTGCCGGTGAGCACGCGGAAGCGGACAGGGCTTTCGCGGACGAACGGGGATGCGGCCAAGGCGTCGACGGCTTTGCCCACCGCGTCATCCGATGCCCTGTGGGTCATGAGGACCAGCGGCACGGTGTTCGGCTCGGCCTTGTCGGCCGGTTCCGGAACCGCTTCGGCGGCATCGTCTTTTTGGATGACCTGGGCGAGAGAGATGGTGTGGTCGGCCAGGATGGCGGCCACATCGCGCAGGACGCCGGGGCGGTCTTCGACTTTCAGACGCAGGTAATGGGGGCTGAACGACTCGCAAGGGGCGATGATGCGCGCGGGCGTGGGCAGATGCGGGTGCGCGAAGCCGGTGTTGCAGGGGGGCATGTTCCTGGCGATGTCCAGGATGTCGGCGGTTACGGAACTCCCGGTCGGCAGGTCGCCGGCGCCTTTGCCGTGCAGGAAGACGGACCCCGCCGCGTTGCCTTCGGCGCGCACGGCGTTGTAGGCGCCTTCCACGCGGGCCAGGAGAAAACGTTCGTGGACAAGGGCCGGGCAGACGCCGGCCTCAATGCCGCCGCGTTGCGGGTCGTCGCCGTGCAGGCGGGCGTAGCAGATGAGCTTGATGCGGCAGCCGAACTCCCGCGCGTAGCGGATGTCGACGGGCGACACGCCGGTGATGCCGCACACGGGTATGGCGGAGTACGGATACTCCGCCCCCCAGGCCAAGCGTATGAGCAGGTACAGCGTTTGCGCGGCGTCGCGGCCGTCTATATCCAGGACCGGGTCGGCTTCGGCATAGCCGAGCGCTTGGGCTTCCTTGAGTGCCGAAGCGAAGTCCATATCCTTGTCGCTCATTTCGGAAAGGATGAAGTTGCTGGTACCGTTGAGGATGCCGACGAGGCTGTCCAGGCGGTCGCCGGCGAGGGCTTCGCGCAGGGTGCGGATAATCGGGATGCTGCCGCAGACAGAGGCTTCATAGCCGAGGTGCAGTTTTTTTTCCGCAGCCAGGGCGAAAATGTCGTTTCCCTGTTCGGCGAGCAGTGCCTTGTTGGCGGTGACGACGTGTTTTCCCGCCCGCAGGGCGTTTCTGACGAGGTCGCCGGCGTGCGTGGTGCCGCCGATGAGTTCGACGACAACGTCTGTTTCCGGGTCGTCGAGCAGATCCGCGAGGTTGTCGGTCAGGCGCGCGCCGTCGGGCAGGGGGCAGGCCCGCGCCTTGGAGAGGTCGCGCACAAGCACGCTTTTGACCCGCACTTCGCGTCCGGTGCGGGCGGTTATTTCCGCGCGGTTTTCCCGCAGGATGCGGAGAACTCCCGAGCCCACGGTGCCGAAGCCGGCGATGCCCAGGGTCAGGGGGGTATTGTGTCCGTCAATCATTGCTGCCTGCCTTTGAAAACGCTTTGCGGAGAAGCTTGATACTTAAGGATATCGCATCCGTCAGCCGTCGCTGCCTGCCTTTGAAAGCGCTTTTTTGATGCCGCGCACCGCCTGGTTGGTGCGTTGCCGGTTTTCGATAAGGGCGAAGCGCACATACTCGTCGCCCAGAGAGCCGAAGCCCAGTCCCGGCGAGACGGCCACATGCCCTTCCCGGAGCAGGAGTTTGGAAAACTCCACCGAACCCGCTTTGCGGAAGTCTTCGGGGATGCGCGCCCATACGAACATGGTGGCCTTGGGAGCGGGCACTTCCCAGCCTATACGGTTCAGTCCCTCAATGAGCCAGTCCCTGCGTTGCCTGTAGGTATCGCAGATTTCCGCCACGCCGTCGTCCACGCCGTTGAGGGGGGCGTTCAGGGCCACAGCGGCCGCTATCTGGACGGGCTGAAAGATACCGTAGTCCAGGTAGCTTTTGATGCGCTGCAAGGCATGCACCATGTCGCGGTTGCCCACGCAGAAGCCTACGCGCCAGCCGGCCATGGAATAACTTTTGGACATGGAGAAAAATTCCACGCCCACATCCTTGGCTCCTTCGGCCTGCATGAAGCTCGGCGCCGTGTAGCCGTCGAACACAAGGTCGGCGTAGGCAAGGTCGTGCACGACCAGAACCTTGTACTCCTTGGCGAAGTCGACGACTTTCCGGAAAAATTCGAGCGAGGCGATTTCGGTGGTCGGGTTGTGCGGGTAACTGATGAAAAGCACTTTGGGCTGAGGCCAGGTCTGGCGGCCGGCCAATTGCAGGTCTTCAAAAAAATCCCTGTCCCTGCCTATGGGTATGCGGCGCACGTCGGCGCCCGCTATGATGGGCGCGTAGGTGTGGATGGGGTACGTGGGGTCGGGGGTCAGCACCACGTCGCCGGGCGAAAGCACGGCCAGGGCCAGGTGGGCCAGTCCTTCCTTGGCCCCCATGGTGGCGATGGCCTCGCTTTCCGGGTCCAGGTAGACGTTGTAGCGGCGCTTGTACCAGTCGCAGACGGCCTTTCTGAGGTTGGGGATGCCGCGCGAGGCGGAGTACCTGTGGTTCACGGGTTTGGCCGCGGCCTCAATGACTTTGTCGACGATGAACTGCGGCGTGGCCAGGTCCGGGTTTCCCATGCCGAAATCCACAACGTCTATGTTGTTCCTGCGCATCTGCATCTTCAGATCCGTCACCGTCGAGAATACATAGGGCGGCAGACGCAGCATCCTGGGAAACTGTTCCATGCGGGAGGCCTCCTGAAATTTTGCCTTAACGCGAAAGACACCTTATATTCGCTGTGCGGAGCATGTCAAAGGGGAAAGGATGAGAGGCGGATGAGCGGAGAAAGCGGGAAAGCCGGGGGCCTTGAGCCCGCCTGCTTCAGCATGGAAACGGACTATACGCCGCGCGGGGACCAGCCCGAGGCCATAGAGACCATTGCCGGGAACCTGCATCAGCGGGTGCGCGACCAGATTCTGCTGGGCGTCACGGGGTCGGGGAAAACCTTCACCATGGCGGGGGTCATCGCGGCAACGCGCAGGCCCGCGCTGATCCTGGCGCCGAACAAAACCCTCGCCGCGCAGTTGTACAACGAGTTCCGCGGGCTGTTTCCGCACAATGCCGTCGAATATTTCGTAAGCTATTATGATTATTATCAACCTGAGGCGTATGTCCCGTCCTCGGATACCTATATTGAAAAAGATTCCGCCATCAACGACAACATAGACAAGCTGCGTCATGCCGCCACCCATGCCCTGCTGACCCGCCGGGACACCATCATCGTGGCGTCCGTCTCCTGCATTTACGGCCTGGGGTCGCCGGAATACTACGCAAGACTGGTCATCCCCGTGGAAGT
>JAITEY010000086.1 GCA_031281815.1 Desulfovibrio sp.
CATACCATAAAAATCTCGGCATTTCCTATCCGAACGAACAGGACCGCGCCCGCGCCGCGGCCGCAGGCAAAAAACCCGGCGGGAACATCAAGATTCACGGACTCGCCCCGAGTTTCGCCTATCTCGGTCAGGCGCACCGTCTGACGGACTGGACCTACGGATGCATTGCCGTCACCAACCCGGAAATCGAAGAACTGTTCGCCCGCACAGAGGTAGGGACACCCGTGGAAATCGTTCCCTGAAACACGTTCCGCGTTGATTTTGCACGCATCCGGCAGCCGGGGTTCCGCCCGAACCCTCGGCCGCGTACCGACCGCTGAAGGCAACACCATGAAACTGCTCTTTATTCACCAGAACTTCCCCGGACAGTACCTCCACCTTGTCCGCTTCCTGCTGCGCGCCGGGCACGAAATCGTCGGCATAGGCGAAAACGCGAACATCAGAAACCGGGGGGTACTCCGCGGTTGCACCACCATAGGGTATCCGACTCCGCAAAACGCCGGTCCGACTACCCATCATTACCTGCGCGGCTTTGAAGCCGGCGTCCGCCGGGGGCAGGCGGTCGCACGCACGCTCATCTCCCTCAAGGGTCGCGGTTTCGTCCCGGATGTCGTAAGCCTGCACCCCGGCTGGGGCGAAGGCCTCTTTGTACGCGAATTTTTTCCCCATACGCCGCTGATTATGTTTTGTGAATACTATTTTCGCGCCGGACAGGCCGATGTGGGTTTCGACCCGGAGTTCCCGACCGACCTCGACCGGGATGTCGGCATCCATCTGCGCAACACGGCCCAGGTCATGTCGCTCCTGACGGCCGACGGCTGCGTCTGCCCCACCGAATGGCAGGCATCGCGCTACCCGGCCTTTATCCGCGACAAGATGCGGATTATCCATGACGGTGTGAACGTGGACTACATGACCCCGAACCCGGCCGAAAGCATCGTCCTGCAACCTCTGAAACAACCCGGCCACAGCCGTATCCTCGACACGTCGGCAACGCCCCCGGCGCAAGAACCGTCCGGGGACGACGGAAGAGAACACGCCGGCCCCCCCCTGCGGCTCTCCCGCGCGGACAAGATAATCACCTACGCGGCCCGTAACCTTGAGCCCTACAGAGGCATACACGTTTTTCTGCGCATGCTGCCGGAACTGCAGCAACGGCACCCCGACGCGCACGTCGTCATCGCCGGCAACGACGGCACGAGCTACGGCAAAACCCCGCCCGACGGCCGCAGTTACAAGGATATCTACCTCGCCGAAACAGCGGACAAACTCGACATGTCCCGCATCCACTTCGTGGGTCGTATAGCCTACGCGTCCCTGCGGGCGCTTTTCCGCGTGAGCACCGCCCATGTGTACCTGACCTACCCCTTCGTGCTTTCCTGGTCCTGCCTTGAGGCCATGTCCTGCGGCGCGTTGACGGTCGCTTCCGCCACCGGCCCCGTGCTGGAAGTGATACGGCACGGCGACAACGGCCTGCTTACGAATTTTTTCGACAGAGAAAAACTCCTTGCAACTCTTGACGACATACTGAAAAATCCTTCGGCGTTCGATGCCGTCCGCACGAGAGCAAGGCGGTCCGTTGTCGAGCAATACGGGCTCGACAAATGCTTGCGTGAACAATGGAAGCTGCTGGAAGACGCGGCCCGCGGACGCCTGCCCTGAACACGGCCGGAGCCGCGTCACCCGCTGAACCGTTGTGAACCGTTGAGCGGATACTTGTTGTTTCTGCAACCGGACAGTCTACAAAGGGGCCAGATGAGGAAGTTCGGATGAAACAGAGCCTTCACCGCCTTATATCGTTCATCCTGCTGCTCATGCTCGCCGCCGCCTGTTACGGCGGTTTGCGCTTTTACGCGTTTATGAGTACACCGGCCTCCGACGCCCCGCGCGAGTTCGTCCTGTCCATAGCGTCCGGCTCGGGCTTTGACCGCGTGGCCTACGATCTGCAAAAAGAAGGCGCCGTCACCGACGTCGACCTGTTCAGGATGCTGGCCCGGCTCAAAGGCTCGCTGAACCGCGTGCAGGCCGGGGATTACCTGATAAGCACAGGCTGGACCCCGGATCAGGTGCTGCGACAGATTACCGAAGGCAAGGCCTTGCTTTACCGCCTGTCCGTGCGCGAAGGGTTGACCTGGTGGGAAACGGCGGCAGCCGTCGAACAGCAGGGGTTTGCCCGATTCGAAGATTTCAGGGACGTCATACGTGACCCGCAATTCCTGCGCGAGCACAATATACCCTTTGCCGACGCCGAAGGCTTTCTTTTCCCCGAAACCTATCTTCTGCCCAAGCCCCGCACACCTCTGGACCGTGAGCAGGCTTGGGCGACAGCTTCGCACATGGTCGGGATGTTCTGGAAAAAGACGCAGGCATTGTGGAGCGACCCGTCTTTTATGAAAAAAAGCGCCGTTTCCCGGCAAGGCGATGCGTCTGCGACGGCGGCAGGAGCGAATGGAAGCCCGGCAGGAGAGGTCGGTACTGATACAAAGGTTGTCGGCGCGGTCGACACGGACACAAACGCGACAGGCACGGTCACACAAACCGCCGGCACAGTCGGAGCGGTCACAAAGGTCGCCGGCTCGACAGGCGTGGATATCAACGCAGGCTGTCCGGCAGGAGCGGATAGAAGCGCGGCAGGCGCGGCCGGGGGAGAACAGAATTCCCCGTCCGTGCTCCCGACACCCGTTCCGCCGGAGGGGCAGGAGCTTCCCGCCGGCAACGCGCGTACACCTCAAGAGCCGGGCGCTCCTGCCGTCGCCGCGCCTCCGGCAAGCCCGGCAAACGGCCCGCGCAGCCCTGCGGAAATCGATGAGGACGCATTGCGCCGTCTGGTGATTCTGGCGTCGTTGGTGGAAAAGGAAACCGGCCTGCCCGGAGAACGCGGACCGGTGGCCGGGGTCTTTGCCAACCGCCTGCGCCTGGGAATGCTCCTGCAATGCGACCCCACCATCGTGTACGGCATAGGCGAGAGCTTTCGGGGGCGCATACGCCGTGCGCAGATAGAGGATGAGAAAAATCCGTACAACACCTACCGGCATGCCGGGCTGCCGCCCGGACCGATATGTTCGCCCGGCCTGGAGGCGTTGAAGGCTGCCTTTGCGCCGACCGACCACGATTTTTTGTTTTTCGTCGCGCGCGACACGGGAGCAGGACACAATTTCAGCAAAACGCTGGATGAACACAACCGGGCGGTGCAGCTTTACAGGGCGCGACCGCGCGCCGGCAACACGCCCTGAACTCGGGCACAACCATGCGTATAACAGTATTCGGCGGCTCCGGCTTCCTGGGATCCCACGTGTGCGACAAGCTTTCCGATGCCGGACACGAGGTCACGGTTTTCGACAAGTACGCATCGTCCTGGCTCAGGCCGGAACAGACGATGATCCGGGGCGACATTCTGGACGAAGATGCCGTCAACGCCGCGACTGAGGGCGCGGACGCCGTCTACGACTTTGCGGGCATAGCGGACATCGGCGAAGCCGATGTCCGGCCGGTGGACACCGTAAAATACAATATTCTGGGGACCATCATAGCCTTGGAAGCCGCTCGGAAAGCGGGCGTGAAACGCTTCATTTTCGCCAGCTCCCTGTACGTCTACAGCAAGGCGGGCGGGTTTTATCGATGCAGCAAGCAGGCGTGCGAACTGTATATTGAGAACTGCCGGCAGGCCTGGGGGCTGGAATACACCATTTTGCGCTACGGGTCCCTGTACGGTCCCAGGGCGGACAAGCGCAACGCCGTCTATCGCTTCGTGCGCGAGGCATTGGAACGCGGGCGCATTGAATACTTCGGGCTGCCGACGGCCCTGCGCGAATACATCCATGTGGAGGACGCGGCCCAGTGCAGCGTGGATGTACTCGCCCCGGAGTATGCGGACAGCAACATCATCCTGTCCGGAACCCTGCCGATGCGCGTCGGCGACCTGCTGAAAATGATAGCGGAAATGCTGGGCAAAGATGTCGAGTTCACCTTTCTCGGGGACGGAAAATCGGGTCATTACGAAATAACTCCCTATTCCTTTAATCCGCATATCGGAAAAAAAATGACGCCCCGCCTGTCCACGGACTTGGGACAAGGGCTGCTCAAGGTCATTGAAGACCTGCACAAGGAACTCAACCCCAACCTGACAACGGCATTGGGCTATCTGGCGGAAAAGGACTGAAAAGCAGCCCCGTATGCCGGAAAGGAACTTTCGATGAACATCATAGCCGTCGTACCCGCCCGCATGGGCTCCTCGCGTTTTCCCGGAAAACCGCTGGCCGATATTCACGGCGTCCCGATGGTCGGGCACGTCGCCCTGCGCACCGCCATGTGTCCCATTCAGGCCGCGACCTACATAGCTACCTGCGATGCGGAAATCATGGACTACGCAACGTCCGCCGGCATACGCGCCGTGATGACCGCCGACACGCATACCCGCTGCACGGACCGGACGGCTGAAGCTCTGCTGAAGATAGAGAAGGAACTCGGATTGACAGCGGATATCGTCGTCATGGTGCAAGGCGACGAACCCATGGTCACGCCGGGCATGATTGAAGCGGCGCTGGCCCCGATGCTTGCCGAGCCCGATCTCCAGGTGGTCAACCTTATGGCTGACCTTGCTGATGCAACGGAATTTGAAGACCCGTCGGAAGTCAAGGTGGTGACGGACCTCAAAGGCAACGCCCTCTATTTTTCCCGCGAACCCGTGCCGTCCGGAAAAAAGGGCGCTTCGACGGTTCCCATGCGCAAGCAGGTCTGCGTCATCCCTTTCCGGCGGGATTTTCTTCTCTGGTTCAACGCCGTGCCGGAAAGTCCCCTGGAAATCATTGAATCCGTAGATATGCTGCGCATTCTGGAAAACGGCGGGACCGTGCGCATGGTGTACATCCGGGAACGCACACTGAGCGTAGACACGCCGGAAGACCTGCGACGTGTGCGAGAGCTTATGCTCAACGACAAATTGCGCCTGCTCTATTCGTGATCCGTAAGGATTCAATCAGCGATACTGACGTGTCGCGGGCAGTGGTTTGAAAGCCTCTTGACAGGGGCAACGGCGAGGCATACTTGTTACTCGTCGAGGATCGTTTCCCGCCGGCACGTTACACAATTCAGGCAGTATATCCAGGGGGCTGTTGCCGTGCGCCCGTTTTTCCGCATCAGTTTTTCTCTGGCTTGGTTTATTGTTTCGGCCTTGCCGCAGGCAACTGCGTTCGGCGAAGAAAACCCGCACACCCGGCCGGCGACCGTTCAGGGTGCCGGGAACGGACCGGCAAGCGGCAAAGACGCCGCCGAAGTCGGGAACGGACCGGCAACCGATAAAGAAGCCGACGACGGATGGGTCCGCATGGAACAGGGGTCGCGGCCGGCATACGTGGGTATACACGGCGGCACGGCGCCCCTCAGTCTCCTGCGTACCCCGGATGGGGACATCTTCGCCCTCACCGGCAACACGGGCAACGATTTTTCGCGCATCCTGCGCAACGACATCGCCCGCAACGCGACAAAACTCAGCGCCGATGCCGCGGCCGCGACCTTCAGCCCGCTTCAGGATGAAAATCTCCGGCCTTTCGGATTGAGCAACCCGCCGGGCTTCGGCGACGAAGCCGGCACCCCTCTCGCCCTGGAAAACTATCCCGCCGAACCCGACCCCTTGCCGGCCATAAAGCCCCTGCGCCTGCGAAGCTACCTGCGCGCCCTGGCTTACAAAGGCAACCTGTAATTCCGCTCCCGACTCAAAACTGCCGTAATGTTATCCGTGATCGGGATAACAACCTCTCGTTACGGGACCGGACGGCCCTTGACGGGGGAGTCGGCCGCGCCGGGCTACACGCCGCAACAACGCAGCCGGCTCACAGCCGGTATACCCTGAAAGGCCCGGAGCCGGAGTAGACATGTTTGAGCTTTTCCCCGGCCATATCCGTGAAGCGCTGCAGCAACCCGACGTCCGTGGGCGGCGCAGTGTAGCGGTAACAGGGACGGTAGCGGGAAATATGCAGAGGCACGTCGCGTCCGCTTGCCGCGCACAGGTCGGCAAGCCAGTCCAGTTCGGCGGCGAACTCCTCCGCATCGTCGCTTATCCCGGGCACGACCAGAGTAGTGCATTCCACATGCGTCCCGGCTTGCACGAGGGCGCTCACGGTCCGCTTGACGACGTCCAGGGAACCGCCGAGCCGGGTATAGGTCCGGGGGTTAAAGGTTTTGACGTCGATATTGGCGGCGTCGACGGCCCCGGCCAAGGCTGTCGGCAGTTCTTCCGAATACATGCCGTTGCTCACCAGGACGGTCGCGATGCCGACCTCGCGCAGCAAAGGGGCGGCTTCCAGGATGTATTCCGCCTGCAGCGCGGGTTCGTTGTAGGTATAGGCCACAGCGCTCAGGCCCAGTTCGCGGCATTTGTCGAGCAGTTGCCGGGGAGTGACGCTTTGCAGGGGGATGCGCGCCGCCCCGCCGCCTTCGGGTTGGGCGATGCCGTGATTCTGGCAGAACGGGCAATACATGGTACAGCCAAGACTGCCCAGAGAGAGTATGTACGAACCGGGCCGCCAGCGGCGGAGCGGTTTCTTTTCAACGGGATCAACGGCAATGGAGGAAAAGCGCCCGAGATGGGGGGAGAGCAGTTCGTTCCCGTCGCACAGCCGGGCCGCGCAACGCCCCCATTGTCCTCCGCGCAGGCGGCAGGAACGCGGGCACAGGCCGCAGACGACCCCTTCTCCCTGCGCGTCGGTCGTCCACCAGCGGGCTTTCATGTGTTCTCTTCGCGGTAGCGGTCGACGGTGAAACGGTAAATTTCCGCGCCCGCCGTATCGCGTATGCCTCCTTTCTGCGCGGCCACGGCCACTTGTTGTTCCACGCTGTCTATGCCTTCAAGGTCCGGCAACAGGAGGCCGCGCCTGCCGTCCTTGCAGACGATGACGCCGTAAATTTTCGGGTCCAGGCGCATGCCGGGCCGCATGAGTTCCGGCTCGCTCAGGACATCGACGGAGATACGGACGTTGGACAGTTCCTCGGGACGCATGGGGGGAAAACGCGGGTCGCGGGTCGCGGCGGATGCCGCGTTGGACGTGATTTCCTCGGCCAGACCGTTGCGGACGGGTAGAAAGGTGCCTATGCAGCCGCGCAGGGAACCGTCCCTGTTTTTTATGGAAACGAAGCAACCCTTGCGCGGAGCCCAGAGGTCCGGCTGCGGGGCGAGGGTTTCGGCATCCGCCGGGGTCGGCGCGGGGCGGCCTTTAAGCAGCGCGGTTATGGCCGCGCGGGCCAGACGGGGATAGGGATGTCCGCCCTGAGAGGTTGAAGGCGGGGGAGTATCGGGGTTTTGCCCGGAACCGGCCGAAGCGGCCCGCGCGGGGCGCGCTTCCCCGGTCGGATGCTCCGCGTGGGCGCGGAAAAGGGACGGCAGCACACTGATGCCGATCCGGGTTTTGCGGGCGGTCGGAGAAACGGCCTGCGGGTTTTCGGGGGTCGACGGCTCCCCCGCCCGGCGTCGGTCGGTTGCATCGCGGGTAGCCGCCTGCGGATTTTCGGGGACCGGCGCTTCACCTTCCCGGTCTTGTTCGTGTGCGCCGGGAGCGCCTGTCTGCCTGTTCTCAGGGGGAAACAGCGCTCTGTTTGTCCAGAGGGCGTTGCAGTACCCCACTCCGAACGGACCCTCGTAAGAAAAAAGCTCCAACGGGGCGCGCGTAAGCCTGAGCAGCGCGAGGACGGAGCGCAGACCGCATTCCCCCGCGCCGGCGATTGTCGCCGTTTTCAGGTTCAGGAGCGGCGCCGGGTCGCCGAGTTTCAGAGCTTCGAGGACGGCGGCATCGAAAACCGGACCGTTGGGATCGAAGCCGTACGGGCCGTCGCTTTTCAGGCGATGGGAGAGGTCGCCGCTGGCCAGCAGCGCCCACCGCCGCTCGCCGGGCAGGCCGCGCAGGGCGTCGCCCAAGGCAAGTGCCTGGTCGATCGACAGTCCGGAGGGGCCGGCAATAATCGCGGACGGAATTTTGCCGTCGGGAAAGGTCGGGAGTATGAACTGCAGGGGGACGACTGCACCGTGATCCGGAGTTATATCCGGCATGTCGCCGGCGGCGCACGGAATGCCGGCGGCCTTGAGAGCGGCCGATAGGTCGTCGAGGGCCGCCCGGGACCCCGTAAGGGATACCTGCACTCCCGGCGCGCCGAAACGCGCGAGGCTGCCCCGGAACTGCAAAGCGCTGTTGATGAACAGCGCGCCCGGCGTATAGGGCTGATGGGGCGAAAGCACCAGCAGCACATCGGGCGCCAGGGCGGCATTGAGCTCGGTTAAGGCGGCGCGGAGCCGTTCCGTGCCGTCCAGGGTGCGGGGCGCTTCGCGCTCCCGTCCTCTGCCCACCTCATGCGCCAGAACAGGCGGATGCGGCATAAGCGCGGCCCAAGTGAAAGGCATGACTTCCTCCTTTTACGGCAAGGCCGAGGGGGCCGGCGGGCAGCCCGGGAACCTCCGCCGGGTCGATTTACGGCGCTCCCGCAGGCAGAGCATCAGGCAACCCGGGAACCGCCGTCCAGTCGATTTACGGCGCGACGGCGGTCGGGCCGGCGGGCAGCCCGAGAACCGCCGCCGGGTCGATGCCCGCCGTCGCTTCCGGGACGGAGCGCACGATGCTCAACGTGTTGTCGGGGCTTGCCAAATCAAGCATGCGCACGGGCAGATACGCGCCCTCGGCGTCTTTCACCGGGATAACCACCGGCTTTACCGGCGTGTCCGAATTTCCGGCGCTGACGACGCACAGGCTGCCGTCCGACAGTTCCACCACGCTGCCCACCGGGTACACGCCGAGCATGCGGATGAAGGCCGCCACCATCTCAGGGTGCAGCGCCTTGCCGCGCATTTCGTACATGATGCCCAGCGCCCGTTGCGGAGGCATGCCGTCCTTGTAGACCCGCTTGCTGGTCAGGGCGTCATAGATATCCGCCAGCGCGACTATGTATCCCACTTCCGATACGTCGCGCCCGGAAAGACCTGCGGGATAGCCCGCGCCGTCGTAGCATTCGTGATGGTGCAGCATGCCCTGGGGCACTTCAGGTATAATGCGCGGCACATCTTTGATTTGTTCGTAGCCGAGCGTGGGATGGGTGTTCATCACCAGACGCTCCGCTTCGCTCAGTTTGCGCGGGGCGTTGAGAATCTGCGGCGGCACGAGGGCCTTGCCCAGGTCGTGAAAAAGGCCGGCCAGCCCGATGGCGCGGGTCGTCTGCGCTCCCTTGTCCATATAGCGGGCGAACATGCTGCTGAGGACGCTGACATTGACGCAGTGCATGTAGGTGTAGCTGTCCGTGCGCCGCAGGCGGCAAAGACTGTGCAGGGCATCGGCGTTGTTGTCCAGACTGCGCATGATGCGCTCGACGATGTTGGACGCGGGACTCATGTCCAGTTTGCCGAAACGGATGTCGCTCATGAAAGCGCGAGCATACCCGACCGCGGCATCATGCGCTTCGGCCGCCGCCTTGACCTCAACGGCATACGGCACTTTGGGTTCGGCGGGCTTTTCCGCGTGTCGTTCCGCGCCTGCCGGCTCCGCCCGGGGAGGCGCAGGGTCGGCACAGGCTGTGGAACGCTCCGGGTCTATGTAGACTTCAAGATACCCCTCGGCCGCAATGTTGCGGACCTCGTCGTCGGAGGCGAGCAGACCTTCCCGCATGTACAGATAGGGACGCTCCCGCCAGTCGATGCCGGGGTCGCTCACATACATGCCGGCTTTGAGTTCCAGAATATGCAGATGCTGCAAAGCGCCGGTCGCTTCAGTTTTTTTTTCATTACGGTACGTCATACGGCTTGATGATATGTCTCTTTCCGACAAAAAAGCAACCCGTTGCCGTCTCCTTTCCCGGTCGAAATGCAGACGAATCCGCCCGCCGCGCCCTGCCTCAAGCGAGCAACCCCGCCCTGAAGGGCGGGGTTGCAGAGCGCACGCCGGCGGGAACTTTCTTCCTGTCGACAACTGCCGGAGCAGGATGTCACCGGGCAGTCAACTGCTCAATGACCCGGTTCAAGTCCTGCGCCATCTGGGACAGTTCATGCACGGCGGAGGAAGACTGGACCATACCGCCCGCGGTTTCGTTGACAATGCGGCGTATCTCCTCAAGCGCGCGGTTGATTTCTTCCGACGTTGCGCTTTGTTCCTCCGCGGCTGTGGCTATGGAAGTCACAACGGAGGAGTTGCCGGCGGCCAGATCGACAATTTCCTTCAGGGCATCGCCGGAAGAGTTGGCCAGATTTGTGGCTTCGCCGATGTTGGTCACGGCTGAACCGACTTCCAGGATATTGGTTTTTGCCGACTCCTGGATAGCCTTGATGCTGTTGCCGACCTCCTGCGTTGCGGACATTGTCTTTTCAGCCAGCTTGCGCACTTCGTCGGCCACCACGGCAAACCCGCGCCCGGCCTCGCCCGCCCTGGCCGCTTCAATCGCGGCGTTCAGCGCCAGGAGGTTGGTCTGGTCGGCAATATCCGAAATGACGTTCATGACGCCGCCGATGTTCTCCGCCTGAACGCCGAGTTCTTTCATGTTGTTCTGCAGGGTCGAGGCAACGGTGTTGACGTTGTTGATGGCCGTTACCACCTGATTGACCAGTTCGGCGCCGTTCTGCGCTTTGTCGCGGGTCAACGCGCTCTGTGCCGATGCCTGATCGGCGCTCCGCGCCACTTCAAGGACGGTAGAGTTCATCTCGTTCATGGCGCTTGCCGTGGATTCGACACGAATGCGCTGCGTTTCGGTCCCGCGCGACACCTGCTCAACCTGGGCCGAGAGTTCTTCCGATGCGGCCGCCACGCGACTTGATATGCCCGAGGCCTGATCGGCGACCTTTTTTATGGTCCGCTCGGTTTCTTTTATTGTCGTCAGGTCGGTGACAAGCAGCAGCACCGCGGTCAGTTTGCCGTCATTGTCCTGTATGGGCAGCGCAGAATAGGTAATGTCCATGTCACCCTTGCGCGATTTGCATCGGGTTTCCGCCGACGCCGGAATCTTGGAGTTCAGCGTTGTCTGAAGCGCGTCACGGTTTGAGCCGGCATCCTCACGGACCAGAAGCGTGCCGAGCTGTCTTCCGACTCCGTCGCTGCCGACGACGTCTTGAGCGTGCCGGTTCAGGTACTCTACGCCCGCATCAGTGTTCATCAAAACGACCGAGGTGGGTATATTGTCGATTATTCCCCGCAGATTGCCCACAATGTTGTTGGCGCCGTTGATCAGTTCGGCGAAACTGCCCTGAAAATGCGAAGCATCGGCCCGACTTTGCAGCTTCCCGTATTGGATGTCGTGGGCCAGTTTGCTGTATGTCGACAGAATGCCGTGCAACACGGAGGGTATGGTCCGCATGGCGTCGACAACCCTTCCGATTTCCCCCTTTTCTGAAATTTGCGCTTGATATTCGAAGTTACCGCCTGAAACGGCTTCGGCAAACGCCGTCAATTTGTCGAGGACACGCTTCAGCCCGATGATGATGAACAGCGTCACCAGCACGCCGGCCGCCAAGCCGGCCGCGCTTGACGTCACAAGGATTGTTTCCGCGCCTGCAATGGACCGGACCGCGTCGTCCGCCACCTTGTGCGCCGCATCATCGGCGATTCTGCTGAATTCCGTTATTGCCGCGTTCAGCGCGCGCGTATCGTCGCACACTTTCTGAACCAATGCTTCCTTTTTCACAGCGTCGACCCGCATGGCCTGGATATTCCCGACCATGCCGTCGAACATCTGCATCACTTCCCCGAAGCTCTTCCGGGTTTGTTCAGCAATAGTAAGTGATTGCATCTGTTCAAGATTTTTGCGAAGTCCGGCAAGACGCGCAAGGCTTTCGTCGGCTGCCTGCGGCTTGAGGTTGACCGAAAAGCGGC
The DNA here is from genome assembly GCA_031281815.1 of Desulfovibrio sp. GTDB lineage: Bacteria > Desulfobacterota > Desulfovibrionia > Desulfovibrionales > Desulfovibrionaceae > Frigididesulfovibrio. The sequence goes on from JAITEY010000086.1 coordinate 11,829, forward strand.
CGAGAGACGTTATGGATTGCGCCACCTCCAGCCAAACGGCATTCAGCCGAAACAAGAATTCACTGTTGTCCGCTTCGCGGGCAGCTTCGGAGAGTTCGCCGAGAGCCTTGTAAACACTGCGGTATGCAGGTCGTACCTGTTCGGAAAATACCTTGAGCACCGCGGCAACGGTATCGCGCATTTCCATGAACCGCGGTCTGACCGCTTCCGCCTGCCCGCCCAAAATGTCGAGCGCCGCCTTCCGTTCGGGGACATGCGTCGTCGCGTGCGCTTCCTTGACGTACGCGGCAAAAGCGTCAAGCGAAGACAAGGCGCTGTCGATCTGCGCAGGATTGAATTCCTCCAAAAAAGCGTAGAGGTGTCGAAGCAAATTCGCTGTTTCAGCGTTCATATCGCTGCCTATATCGTTGACACGCGCAAAGCGTCGGAATTTAATAAAGCTGTCGCCTGCATTGTCGAGTTGTAATAAACCGAATGCCGATACCACAGCCAAGATAAGAACCATGACCGAAAATCCGCAAATAATCCTCAATTTTGTCGTCATACACTTCTCCTGGTTAAAAGGTGCAGTTGATCAGGGTATCCAGCCGCTTCTGCTGCCGGTGAACGCGCGCTCCTCCTTTTGAGAGCAATCAACGTATGCCTAAAAATTTGATTTGGTCAAGACTTTCCGGAAAATGCCATCTCTCTCGGAAAAATTCTTCTTTCGGCCGCCTTCCCGCGTTTCGTCATGTTGCCCTATATGCAGTAATGTCAAAGGGGTACCGAAAGCCGATGCACATTTTTTTTCGTTTTCAACAGCAACAGGAAAAGCGGTACTTCGGATTGAAGATGCCGCCTTTGATTGCGAAAAATTCATGCCCGGGCGGCAAGCAGCCGGCGCGGACTCCATCTCTCTCTGCGAAGTTGGGACAGGAATCCGCAATGTCTTCCCGGTAAACTCCGTCCGGGTCGCAAAGCCGGCGTCGTCTTTTTGGCGCTCACTCCCGTATGTGCGCCGGCAGCTTTATTTTATGTATTTTTTTCTTGTGGCCCGAAAATTGCTTTTCCTCATACGCCGTGTCGGATTCCCGTCCGGCCGGGTCCGCAAACAGCCGGAGGAGCCATGCAGAATTCCATGTACACCGCCCTGTTCGGCGCGCTTACCAACGAGCACCGCATGAACAACATCGCCAACAATCTGGCCAACGTGAACACCACCGGCTACAAGCGGGACATGTTGTCCTTTCGCGATACCTTTCTCATGTACGCCCACGACCAAATCATGGAAGCGCAGAGCCACCTGAAACAGGAGAAACTTTTTCCCGAACCCGTGCATCTGGCGCGGGCGCGCCTGGCCTACGCCAAGACGGATTTTGAACAGGGGTCCCTGCGCATCACCAACGCGCCCTTTGACCTGGCTATCGCCGGGAACGGCTTTTTCAAGGTGCGTACCCCGCAGGGGGATTTTTATACGCGCAACGGACATTTTCAGGTGACCAACGAAGGCGTGATTGTCACCGAACAGGGGTTCCCGGTACTCGGCGACGGCGGCGAACTCACCGTGCCCCCCGGCGTAAAAAATTTCACCATAGCCGAGAACGGGGCAATTTATGCCGACGGCGGACTGGTAGGGCAGATCGGACTGGTGGACGTGGACAACCACCTGTTCCTGGAAAAACTCGGCGGCAACATGTACCGGCAGCGTCCCGGCACGAATCTTGCTGAGATAGATGCGGACGGATACATGGCGCAGGGCTTTCTGGAAGTATCCAACGTCAATCCCGTCTATGAAATGGTCAACATGATTGAAGCGCAGCGCCAGTACGAAGCCTACGCCAAAGTCATGCAGAGCACCGACGCAGTGGATAGGGAAACAATCTCCAAGGTGGGCAGAGGACGCGGATAGAACACGGCAACGTTGATGTTGTATGCCTCCGGCGGCCGGGGCTCCGCCCCGGACCCGGCAGGGGGAATGATTCCCCCTGCACCCCCCGTTTGCGGATGCACAGTT